>NZ_PSYC01000054.1:0-23106 GCF_002931515.1 Pseudoclavibacter sp. RFBG4
GAGTCGGGGCGGGGCCGCCTCTGGGTGTTGCTCGGCCCGTCACGAGATCCTAGCCAGTCGGTGGGTCCGCGATGGAGGTGAGGGGACTGCGCGCCCGCACCGTGCGAGGCTCACCAGCCGTGTGTGTTCATCCACTCTCGACGCCGGTCGGCCTCCTCGCGGGACTCATCGCCGCGCCACGAGTCGTGTGCTGAGAGTTCACCGTCGTCGAGCGTGACGAACGCGAAGCAGGCACTGCACAGGGCTCGGCCGTGGGGGTAGCCGTCCGGGAGCTTCGGCGCCGGAACCGCGGGCGACCCGCTCGCCGGGCAGCGGGGCGCGTCCGCGTCGATGTCGCCCCAGAGGATGCTCGACCCCGTCCGGTTGTGGAGGCCGGCGTGGCCAGCGCGACGCGTGCAGATCTCGCCGCTGCGGCGGCTGAGGCAGAGCATCCGGGCGGCACCTGGCAGTTGGGCGATGGGGCGGTTGCTCATGATGCTCCGATGAGGTTCAGCTGCGTGCCGTCGAGATGCCTCGAGGGGAGGTTGGGAACCGCACGATCACGCATGCACCCAGCCTAGGCAAGCTGCCTCGGTAGACTCGCGGCATGGCAGACCCGCGAGGATCCGAGGACGAAGAGCAGTTCGCGGTCACCTCGCTCGGGCTCGCGGTCCGTGCCGGCCGCAAGCGCCTCGACCTCTCGGTGCACGCGCTCGCGAAGCAGGCGGGGGTGAGCCTCGGGCTCATCAGCCAGCTCGAGCGCGGCATCGGCAATCCGTCGCTCGGCTCGATCCAGCGACTGGCGACCGCGCTCGGGGTGCCCATCACGCAGCTCCTGGAACCGCCCGCACCCGACTTCGCCGTCGTCACCCACGACCGACGGCTGCGCTTGCCGACTCCCACCGATGTCCCGGAGGACGAGCGCGCGTTCCGTGAGCTGCTGACGCCCCGCAGCGAGTCGACGCTGCAGCTCATCCGGTCCGTGCTGCCGCCGCGCTTCACGAACGCGGGCCGCCCCTTCCGGCATATCGGAACGGAGAGCGTCACCGTGCTCTCCGGTCGCCTCATGGTGGTGCACGGCGAGGAGCAGGTTGTCCTCGAGGCGGGGGACACCGCGACCTACGCCTGCTCGACCGCGCACTGGTGGTCGAACGAGCACGACGGCGAGACGGTCGTGATCGGGGCCGTGAGCCCCTTCGAGCGCTAGGCCTGCGTCGAGCTCTCGCCCCTGCGGGAGCTCTCCGGCTCGGCATCGACGGACGAGCTCGAGACCAGCGCCTCATGGAGGTCCTGGATGCGCAGCTCGAGCAGACGGTCGAGCTCGTCGACCGGATGGGTGTGGTCGTCGACGCGCAGGTCGACCGCGAGCTCCGGCGGGTGGATGCGACGTTCCTGCGTGGTCGCGACCAGGATCGCCGCGCTCTGCCTGCCACGCGCGTCCCCGCCTGCGCTCTGGCCGGCGTGCAGCGCGACGAGCAGTCGTCTCGCGAAGACGGCGATCGCGGTCGTCTGCTCGAGCTCGGGGGACCCGGGTTCCGGGGAGCTGCGCTCGAAGGAGTCGGCGATGGCGTCGAGCACTTCTGGCCCGGTGAGGAGGTTGCCGACGGTCACGTAGCCTGCGCCGTGGCGCTGGCCCGTCCAGGGGGTCGTGAGGTCGCCCACCCACGCGCCCGTGCGTCCGCTCAGGTCGAGTGCCGCCGTCTGTCGGAATTCGGGAGCCTGGTCCCATTCGGCGATGCGGCCGACGACGGCGTCGGGCGATTCGCCAGCCGCCAGGGCGTCGAGCATGCGGCCGCGCAGGGCTCTGTTGGTCCACGCCTGGCTGGCGACGACCCCCACGGTCGGATCGATGGCGAGCACGGCGTTGCCCACCGCGAGGGATCGGCTTGCGGTCACGGCGCCGAGGAGGCCCGCCGTGCGATCGCGTGCCAGCAGTGTGAAGGTCATGCTCGTCCTCGTCTCAGCAGCGCGCCTCGAGGGGGACCCCCGGGCACTGGAATCGTTTGTGACGATCCTGTTTCGGCCGCCCTGCAGCCTTGTACCTAGCCCAAGCGTGCCACATACTGATGAAACATTCACGAAAATGAACGAAGTGGAGTGCATCATGCAACGACGAAGTGCAGGGATCGGAGCCGCGGCCATCGGCGCGCTCCTCGTCTTGAGCGGATGCTCGGCCGGCGAGAGCGTCGACCTCGGTGGCGGAGACGCCGTCGAAGGCGAAGTGCTCCACGCGGCCATCGGCGGGGAACCCGACCAGCTCGACCCCCACAAGACCTCCTCCTACTTCTCGTTCCAGGTGCTCGAGAACGTCTACGACACCCTCGTCGAACCCGACGAGAACCTCGAGATGCAGCCAGCGCTCGCGGAGTCCTGGGAGACCAGCGACGACCAGCTGACCTGGACCTTCACGCTGCGCGACGGCGTCACCTTCCACGACGGCTCCGACTTCACGAGCGAGGACGTCGTCTACTCGTACAACCGCATCATCGACGAAGAGCTTGCCAACGCGTGGAAGTTCGACGCCGTCACGAACGTCGAGGCGCCCGACGACTCGACGGTCGTCATCACCGTCTCGCAGCCGACCCCGAACCTGCTCTCCAACCTCGGTGGGTTCAAGGGCATGGCGATCGTCGAGCAGTCCAACGTCGAATCCGGCGAGATCGCGAACGCGCCCGTCGGCACCGGCCCCTTCTCGCTCGCGAGCTACACGAGCGGCGACCGCATCGAGCTCGCCGCCAACCCCGACTACTGGGACGGCGCCCCGAGCATCGGCGGCGTCGAGTTCCAGTTCATCTCGGAGCCCTCGACGGCGCTCGCGGCGCTCAAGAGCGGTGAGATCCAGTGGACCGACGTCGTCCCCGCCCAGCAGGTCGAGGAGCTCAGCGACGACGAATCCATCGAGCTGGGGCAGAACCCGTCGAGCGACTACTGGTACCTGGCACTCAACGAGGGCAAGGAGCAGTGGCAGGACCCACGCGTCCGGCAGGCCATCGCCTACGCCATCGACCGCGACGCCATCGTGCAGGCGGTCAGCTACGGCACCGCCGAGGCCAACCAGCTCGCCATCCCGCAGGACAGTATCTGGTACACGGAATACGACAAGTACTCGACCGACATCGAGGAGTCGAAGCGGCTCCTCAGCGAGGCCGGCTTCACCGGCGGAACGCTCGACCTGCTCGCGACGAGCGAGTACCCCGAGACCGTCACGGCCGCGCAGATCATCGCATCCAACCTCGAGCCGCTCGGCATCACCGTCGAGATCAGGCAGCCCGACTTCTCGACCTGGCTCGACGAGCAGAACTCCGGCAACTTCGACATGCTCATGATGGGCTGGCTCGGCAACATCGACCCGGACGACTTCTACTACTCGCAGCACCACAGCGACGGCGGCAGCAACGCCCAGAAGTACTCCAACCCGGAGGTCGACGCGCTGCTCGACTCGGCCCGCACGGAGACCGACCAGGCTGCGCGCAAGGAGCTGTACGCGCAGGCCGCGACGATCATCGCCGACGACGCCAGCTACATCTACCTGTACAACCCGTCGGTGATCCAGGTGTGGAGCCCGACCCTTGGCGACTACGAGGCGCGCGCTGACCGGGCGACGCGGTTCCGCGACGCCACGCTGACCCCGTAGCCCGCCCCGCCCAGCAACCGGGCGAGACGGCAACACAGCAAGACAACAACCCAGGACACAGGGTCCACGAGGGGAAAACCCAATGAGAATGTCGTTCGGCTCCATCGCCGCGTTCCTCGGCTGGCGCCTGCTCTACTCGGCGATCGTGCTGCTCGGAGTGCTCGTCGTCGTCTTCTCCCTCGTGCACTTCGTGCCGGGCGACCCAGTTCGGCTGGCGCTCGGCACGAGGTACACGCAGGAGGCGTACGACGCGCTCCGGGCGGCATCCGGGCTCGACCGGCCCATCCTCGAGCAGTTCTTCTCCTACGTCGGCAACGCGCTCACGGGCAACCTCGGCGTGAGCTTCCGCAACGGCGACGCCGTGACGACGACGCTGCTCGAACGCCTGCCGGCGACGCTCTCGCTGGCCGGCGTCGGGCTCGTGATCGCGCTCCTCATCTCCGTGCCCGCCGGCATCTGGTCGGCACTGCGGGAAGGGCGCGTGAGCGACGGCGTCATCCGCGTCACGAGCCAGTTCGGCGTCTCGATTCCGGACTTCTGGATGGGCATGCTGCTCATCGGGCTGTTCTCGTCGACGCTCGGCTGGCTCCCCTCGAGCGGCTACTCGTCGATCAGCGATGACCCTGGCGACTGGGCCAGGCACGTGCTCCTGCCCGGACTCACCGTCGGCCTCGTCGCTGGCGCCATCATGACCCGCTACATCCGCTCGGCCGTGCTCGAGGTGGCGTCCATGGGGTACGTCCGAACCGCCAAGTCCAAGGGGCTCTCGGCGTGGACGGTGACGATGCGCCACATCGTCCGGAACGCGCTCGTACCCGTCCTCACGATCGCCGGCATCCAGCTCGCGACGATCCTCGGCGGCGTCATCGTGGTCGAGGTCGTCTTCGCCTGGCCAGGGCTCGGACGCCTCGTCTACGACGCCGTCTCCTCCCGCGACTACCCGCTCATCCAGGGCTCCGTGTTGCTCATCGCCGTGATGTTCCTCGCCGTGAACTTCATCGTGGATGTGCTCTACGCGCTCGTCGACCCGAGGATCCGGCTCTCATGACCGCACAGAACCCAGAAGCGACGCGGCAGGCGGAGTCCGGCCCGCCCGCACCGGAGGAACGCACCCGCGTCGCCGCCTGGCGCCTCCTCCTCAGCAACCCCGTGACGGTCGTCAGCGCGGTGCTCCTCTTCATCGTCGTGTTCGTCGCCCTGCTCGGTCCCTGGATCGCGCCATACGGCGTCAACGACGTCGACGTCGCGAACCAGCTCCAGCCGCCGAGCGCCGCGCACTGGTTCGGCACCGACGACCTCGGACGGGACGTGCTGAGCCGCGTGATGATCGCGTCTGGCGTCTCCCTGCAGGTGGCGTTCGTGTCCGTCGCGTTCGCGTTCGTCGTCGGCGTGCTGGTCGGCGTCATCTCCGGCTACGCGGGTGGACTCCTCGACACCGTGCTCATGCGCCTCGTCGACGTCATGTTCGCGTTCCCCGTGCTCCTGCTCGCGCTCGCCATCGTCGCGATCCTCGCGCCGGGGCTCGCGACGACCATGCTCGCGATCGGCATCGTCTACACGCCGATCTTCGCGAGGGTCGCCCGAGCGAGCACGCTCTCCGTCCGCGTCGAGCCGTACGTCCAGGTCTCCCGCACGATGGGCACGCCGTGGGCGAGCATCCTCGGCCGCCACGTGCTGCCCAACATCACCGGCCCGATCATCGTGCAGACCTCCCTCTCCCTTGCCTTCGCGATCCTGGCCGAATCGGCCCTCTCCTTCCTCGGCCTCGGCATCCAGCCGCCGGCACCCTCCTGGGGCGGCATGCTCTTCGCCGCGCAGGGCTTCATCAGCCAGGCCTGGTGGATGAGCCTCTTCCCCGGCGTCGCGATCTTCATCACGGCGCTCTCCTTCAACCTGCTCGGCGACGGGATGCGAGACGTCCTCGACCCCAAGCAGCGCACCCTCATCGAGTCAAGGAGGAAGCGATGACCGCTCCAGCGCTCCGCGTCGCCGACCTGCGGGTCTCCATCGGCCGCAAGGACATCGTCCGGGGGCTGGACTTCTCGATCGAGCCGGGCGGAACGCTCGGCATCGTGGGGGAGTCCGGATCGGGGAAGTCGATGACCGTCCTCGCCGCCACCGGACTCCTCGACGCGCCAGGCGCCCGCGTCACGGGCACCAGCACGCTCGACGACCAGAGGCTCGGGCAGGTCGAGCTGATCGGCGCATCCGCTCGAACCCTGCGGGGCGTGCACGGCAACGGGATCGGCTTCGTCTTCCAGGACCCGAGCACCTCGCTCAACCCGCTGCTCACCCTCGGCCGGCAGCTGACCGAGTCGCTCGAGACGCACCGACGCCTCTCGCGCCGCGCCGCGCGCACGAAGGCCATCGAGCTCCTCGAATCCGTCGGCATCCCGGAGCCCGAGGCGCGCTTCGACGCCTACCCGCACGAGCTCTCCGGCGGGCAGCGGCAGCGCGTCATGATCGCCATCGCGCTCTCCTGCGACCCCGGCCTGCTCGTCGCCGACGAGCCGACCACCGCCCTCGACGTGACCACGCAGGCGCAGATCATCGATCTCGTCCGCACGCTCCAGCACGAGCACGGCACGGCCGTCATCTGGATCAGCCACGACATGGGCGTCATCTCGCAGGTCGCGGACGAGGTGCTCGTGATGCGCCACGGCGAGGCCGTCGAACGGCGCAGCGCCATCGACCTCGTCACGGCTCCGCGGCACCCGTACACCAGGGAGCTGCTCGCGGCGAGGCCCCGGCTCGGCAAAGCCAAGCCCACCCCAGCGAAGCCGGACGCGACGACGATCCTCCAGGTCTCCGAGCTCGACGTGCGCTTCCCCATCCAGACCCCCAAGGGCCGCAGCCACGTGCACGCCGTCGACGGCGTCTCGTTCGAGCTGCGCCAGGGGACGACGCTCGGCATCGTCGGCGAATCTGGCTCCGGCAAATCGACCATCGCGAACGCCCTCACCGGCCTCGTCAAGCCGACGGGCGGCACAGCGACGCTCGAGGGCCTCGACGTGCTCAAGGCCGACAACCAGTTGCGGCGCCGCATCGCGATGGTCTTCCAGGACCCGTTCTCCTCGCTCGACCCCCGCATGTCCGTCGGCCAGTCGGTCGCCGAGCCGTTGCGCGTCCACCGCCTCCCCGCTGGCGGTTCGCGTTCCGCGCGCATCGACGAGCTCTTCGACCTCGTCGAGCTGCCCCGGGACTTCATCGGCCGGTATCCGCACGAGCTCTCCGGCGGGCAGCGGCAGCGGGTCTCGATCGCCAGGGCACTCGCGCTCGAGCCCGACATCGTCATCCTCGACGAGTCGACGGCGTCTCTGGATGTGTCCATCCAGTCCCGCGTCCTCGAGCTGCTGCGCAGGCTGCAGGACGAGCTCTCGCTCAGCTACCTCTTCATCGCGCACGACCTCGCGATCGTCGAGGAGATGAGCCACGATGTGCTGGTCATGCAGCGCGGGCGAATCGTCGAGCATGCCGCTGCCGACGAGATCTTCGGTGCCCCTCAGGAGGAGTACACGAAGCAGCTCCTCGCGGCGATCCCGCCGGAGCTCCCGAGAAGCCTGAACGCGCATCCGTCCTGACCTCCCTGCTCTCGCACACCGCGGGTAAGCTCTGTCTGCCGCGTCCCGCGCTGCACCAGAACACCAAGGAGAACACCGTGCCCGTTGGACTGCTCGCCGTCGTCGACGACATCCTCACCGCTGCGCTGAAGGCCTCGGCGAAGTCGGCGGGGGTCGTCATCGACGACGCCGCCGTCACGCCGCAGTACGTGCAGGGCATCACGCCAGCACGAGAGCTGCCGGTGGTGTGGAACATCGCCAAGGGCAGCCTCTTCAACAAGTTCGTGATCATCATCCCGATCGCGCTGCTGCTGACGGCCTTCGCGCCCTGGGTGCTGCCCTACCTCCTCATCGTGGGCGGGGTGTACCTGTGCTTCGAGGGCGCGGAGAAGGTCACCGAGTGGTTCGGCCACCACCACGCGCTCGACGAGGACCATCCGCGTGACGAGAAGAAGCTCGTCTCGGGAGCAGTGCGCACCGACCTGATCCTCTCGACCGAGATCATGCTCATCTCGCTGTCGAACCTCGACCCCGAACTGGGGTTCTGGATGCGCTTGGCGGCTCTCGTCGTCATCGCGCTCGCCATGACGGCCCTCGTCTACGGCGCCGTGGCGCTGCTCGTCAAGATCGACGACGTCGGCCTGCACATGGCGACCCGCCGCGACCGCCGCACCCGCCACCTCGGCGTGCGCATCGTGCGCTCCATGCCCGCCGTCTTCCGGGTCATCAGCATCGTCGGAACCGTCGCGATGCTCTGGGTTGGCGGCCACCTCGTCATCATCAACGTCGGCGAGGTCGGCTGGCACGCGCCTGCAGACCTGCTGCACGAGGTCGAGCACGCCCTCATGAACGCCGGTGCCGTCGTCGTCTGGCTCGTCGACACGCTCATCTCCGCCATTGTCGGCCTCGTCGTCGGCCTCGTGGTCGTCGGCATCACGCTGCTCGTCGGACGCATCCTGCCGAAGAAGCCAAAGGCGGCCGCGACTGCAGAAGCTCCTGGCGCCGAGAAGCACTAGCAGCGGCACCGCAGAGCCGGAGGCTCGGCTCAGTCCGGCACGCCGGGTCCCGTCTGAGGGCCTCCCGCGATGAGGTCTGCGAACGCCGTGCCAAGCGCATCCCTGACGAGACGCACGCTGTCCCGATCGCGGAGCGCGCCACGCGTCGCCGTGAAGATGTCCCGGTGGGGTCGCCCCGGGAGGTCCAGGAAGCGCAGCCCGTCGCCGGAGGCGGCGCCCACGAGCTCGGAGACGAGGCCAACCGCGTGACCCGCGGCGATGAGGCGCAGGTGCGTGTGCAGATCACTGGCCACGTACCGGACTTCCGGTTCGAATCCCGCCGCCCTGCACTGCTGCTCCGCCCAGTTGCGCGCGGCGGTGCCCGGGGGCTCCATCACCCAGGGGCTGCCGCGGACATCGGCGATCGAGGTGGCGGCCGAGGCCGCGCTGGTCGCGAGCGAGATCGCGTCGAACCCGAGGACCTCACGCTCGATGCCCTCCGCGTGCGGCCTGGTGTGGCCTGGATACTCCTCGGCGACCACGAGGTCGTACCGGTGCGCCTCGAGCTCGAAGAGCCCCTCCTCAGGTGAGACGGCGTCCACTTCCACCCGGATGTCGGGACGGGTCTGCTCCAGGAGCGTCAGGGTCCGGGGGAGCAGCGCGCGGACGACGGATTCCAGCGCGGCCACCCGCACCCGCTCGGTGCCCGTGCGCATCGCTGCGAGCTCATCGCGAGCGCGGGTCTCCAGGTCGAGCACACGCGCGGCGTGCTCGGCGAGTGTCACCCCCTGCGGCGTCAGCCGCACGCGCCTGCCATCCTGCACGAGCAGGGGAACGCCCACCTCGCGCTGCAGCTGCGCCAGCTGGTGCGAGACGGTCGACGCGCTGAAGTTGAGCGAGGCCGCGACGGCGGTGATAGTGCCACGCAGCTGCAGCTCACGCAGCAGGCGGAGGCGGCGGAGGTCCCACATCCTGCACCACCTTTCGATTTCATCGATGAGTTCGTTTCGACTATCTTCGCTATTCGTCCGCAATCACGCCAGCAACACTGGAAAGGACGCGTATCCACCGGGGTCGACGCGTCGCTTCCAGAAGGAGTCAATGCCGATGTCCGATCTGACCTTCCAGCTCATCGCCCTCGCGATCTACTTCGCGGCGATGGTGGGCATTGGGCTCTACGCGTTCCGCCAGACCAAGGACCACGAGGACTACATGCTCGGCGGACGCAACCTCAGCCCTGGCACCGCGGCGCTCAGCGCCGGGGCCTCCGACATGTCCGGCTGGCTCATGATGGGACTCCCCGGAGCCATCTACATCTCCGGACTCATCGAGGCCTGGATCGCCATCGGCCTGACGATCGGCGCCTACCTCAACTGGCGCTTCGTCGCCCCGCGCCTCCGCGCCTGCACGGAGGTGGCGAAGAACTCCATCACCATCCCGAGCTTCTTCGAGAACCGCCTTCGCGACCGCTCGCGCCTCCTCCGCATCGTCAGCGGCGTCGTGATCCTCATCTTCTTCACCTTCTACATCTCGTCCGGCATGGTCGCCGGCGGCGTGTTCTTCGAGGGCTCGTTCGGCGGCGACTACCTGGTCGGGATGCTCCTCGTCACGGGCGTCACGCTGCTCTACACCCTCTTCGGCGGGTTCCTCGGGGCGTCGTTCACCGACGTCGTGCAGGGCCTCATGATGATGCTCGCGCTCGTCCTCATCCCCGTCGTCGCCATCTTCACGCTCGGGGGCTTCGGCGGCGTCTCCGAGGCCATCGTCGCGTCCGGCATCGAGCACACGGGGCTCATCCCCGGCGACGGACTCGACTGGGTGACCACGCTCGCCATCGTCTCGGCGCTCGCCTGGGGCCTCGGCTACTTCGGCCAGCCGCACATCATCGTGCGCTTCATGGCGATGCGCGACCCGGGCTCGGCCAAGGCGGGACGCCGAATCGGCATGTCCTGGATGACGCTCTCCATGGTCGGAGCCGTCACGGCGGGAATCGTGGGCGTCGCCTACATCCAGCGCAACGGCATCGAGCTGAGCGACCCCGAGGCGGTCACGCTGGTCATGGCGCAGGTCATGTTCCACCCCATCGTGAGCGGCTTCATCCTCGCCGCGGTCCTCGCCGCCATCATGAGCACGATGTCGAGCCAGCTCATCGTGTGCTCGTCGGCGCTCGTCGAGGACCTGTACATGGTCATCGCGAAGAAGCAGCCCTCCGCTCGGAAGCTCGTGATCCTCGGTCGCACGTGCGTGTTCGCCGTCGCGGTCGTCGCGGGCGTGCTGGCCTTCGACCGGACCGGCACCATCCTCAGCCTCGTCGGCTTCGCCTGGGCAGGCTTCGGTGCGGCCTTCGGCCCCGCCGTCATCCTCAGCCTCTACTGGCGCAAGCTCACCAACTGGGGAGCGCTCGCGGGCATGGTCGCGGGCACGATCACCGTGTTCGCCTGGTCCGCCCTCGGGACCGACCTCTACGAGATCGTTCCGGGTGTCGTCGTCAGCCTCATCGCCTCGGTCGTCGTCAGCCTCCTCACGTACAAGCGCGACCCCGAGATCGATGCCGAGTTCGATCAGGCCAAGACGCTGGTCGTGAAGAAGGCCGACGCCGTCGAGGACGAGAAGGTAGAGGCGTAGCGAGCGCGAGCCGCGCCCTGCCGCCACCCAGTCGCACGAAGTTGTGGCCCGATGCGCTTCCCGGATTCGGGAGGAGCACCGGGCCACAACTCTGTCGGGACCGAGGCGCAGCGAGACGTCAGAGCCGCGGCGTGCGCGGTGGCTCCGTGCGGCGCTCACCCGTCGCCTCGAAGGCTGCGGCGAGGCGGAGGAGCGCCGTGTCGTCGTAGGCCCTTCCCGCGAAGGTGAGCCCCACGGGCATCCCGATGTCCGCCATCGTGCCCATCGGCACGGTCACGGTGGGGATGCCCAGGTGACGGATGGCGAGGTTCCCGTTCGCGACCCACACGCCGTTGCGCCAGCCCAGGTCGGCTGAGGCCACGTCGACGTCCATGTCGGCTGGGCCCACGTCGGCGACCGCTGGGAAGACGACGGCATCGAGGCGCTGCGCGAGCATCCACTCCTCGAGGTCGACCCGCCGCGTCTCCTCGAGGCCGCGCACGCCGGCGGCGAGCTCGGGGATGTCGGCGAACGAGGCGACCGGATGCTCGCGCACGTGGTCCGGGTAGGTGGCGATGTCGTCGTCGAAGCCCGTGTAGCGATCCGGGAGTGCCCCCTCGGGGTGCGGGAAGATGCGCGAGCCGTCGACCTGGGTCAGGGAGTTGAGCTCCGGGTCGGCGTTGGCGGCGAGGAAGTCCTCCCACCCCCATGCCGACAGGTCGACGATCTCGCGCTTGAGGTACTCGGGGGAGACGAGCCCGCGCGTGTGGATCTTCGGAGCTCCCGGGCGGTCGCCCTCGTAGTTCGACACGACAGGGAAGTCGACCTCGACGACGGTCGCGCCCGCCGCCTCGAGGTCGGCCCGCGCCGCCTCCCAGAGCTCGACGATGGATCGTCGCGTGTCGATCTTCTGGCCGGTAGGACCGCCGATGCCCGGCGCGGACGACGTTCCCGCCTCCGGGTCGGCGTTGATGTACATGCGGGGCACGCCGATGCGGGTGCTCGCGAGGCCGGCACGCGCATCCGCCTGGTTCGACGGGAGGAGGGCGACGTACGAGGCGGGACGTACCTCCGAGACGGGAGGGAAGCGCACCCACGGCTGCGCGCGCCAGAAGTCGCCTCGCGTCTGCGCATCGTCGGCCACCACCACGTCGAGCACCTCGAGGAGGTCGGCCATGGAGCGGGCGTGGGGCACGACGACGTCCATCGTCGGGACGAGCGGCCAGTTGCCGCGCACCGAGATCACGCCCCGTGATGGCGTGTACGCGCACAGCGCGTTGTTCGAAGCCGGGGCCCGACCGCTCGACCACGTCTCCTCGCCGAGGCCGAACGCCGCGAAGCTCGCCGCCGTCGCGGTTCCCGAGCCGTTCGAGGAGCCGGAGCCGAACGCGCTCGTCAGGAACGCGGCGTTGTACGGGCTCTCGGCGCGGCCGTACACGCCGCGCTGCATGCCGCCATTCGCCATCGGCGGCATGTTCGTGAGCCCGAGGCAGATCGCACCCCCAGCGCGGAGGCGCTCGATCGTGAACGCGTCGCGCTGCGCGACGAGGCCCGCGAAGGCGGGGCTCCCGGACGCCGCGGTCAGGCCCTCGACGAGGTAGCTGTCCTTCGCCGTGTAGGGGATGCCGTCGAGCGGGCCGAGCAGGTGCCCCGCCGCGCGGCGCCGGTCCGAGGCGCGAGCCTCCTCGAGCGCATCCGGGTTCTGGACGACGACCGCGTTGAGCTTCGGACCGCTCGCGTCGTAGGCCGCGATCCTCTCCAGGTAGGCCTCGACCAGGCCGGCGCTCGTCGCGCGCCCGTCCTCGAGCGCGGCCCGCAGCTGCGCGATCGGCGCCTCGACCACGTCGAAGCTCACCGTGCACCCCCGAGCGTGGGCTGCTGCTGGGTGATGCAGTGGATGCCGCCCCCGCGCGCGAACAGCTCACGGGCATCCACCGACACGACCGTGCGGCCGGGGTAGACCGACTCGAGCACCTCGCGTGCCCGCGCATCCGCCGCCGCGTCGTCGAAGCCGCACGCGATGACGCCATCGTTCGTGACGAGGTGGTTGACGTAGCTCCAGTCGACGAAGCCCTCCTCATCGCGGAGCGTGCTCGGCGCGGGGATGCCGACGATCTCGAGTTCCCGCCCCGCGGCATCCCGCTGGCCCGCGAGGTGCTCGCGCAGGCCGGCGACCACCTCGTGGTCAGGATGCTCGGGGTCGAGCTGCTCGTGCAGGAGGAGCGTGCCAGGTGCGGTGAGGGTCGCGACGATGTCGACGTGCCCGTTCGTGCCGAACTCGTCGTAGTCGCGGGTGAGCCCCCGCGGCAGCCAGATGGTGTGCGTCGCGCCGAGCGTCCTCGCGAACTCGGCTTCGACACGCGCCTTGTCCGCGAGCGGGTTGCGTCGCGGATCGAGCTGCACGGTCTCCGTCGCGAGCAGCGTGCCCTCGCCGTCGACATGGATACCGCCGCCCTCGTTGACGAGCAGCGAGCTCACGAGCTCAGCACCGCTCGCCTCTGCCACGAAGCGACCGATCCCCGCCGATTTCTGCCACTCGGCCCAAGCCGGCGCGCCCCAGCCGTTGAAGATCCAGTCGACGGCGCCGAGGACGCCGGGCCGTTCGTCGTCGGTGACGAAGGTCGGGCCGATGTCGCGCATCCAGAACTCGTCGAGGGGTGCCTCGAGGATCTCGATCTCCTCGCCGAGCATCCGGCGGGCGCGATGCAGCTCGCTGGGATCGACGACCATCGTGACGGGTTCGAAGCGCGCGACGGCGTGCGCGACCGCGGTCCAGGCCGCGTAGCCGGCCTCGCGCTGCGCGGCCGTGTCGCCGAGCGTGATCCCCTCGCGGGGGAAGGCCATCCACGTGCGATCGTGCGGCGCCGTCTCGGCGGGCATCTTCCAGGCCATATCCGGTCCTCCAGAACTCGAAGCGAGCATTGTTGATCATCTGATCAACAAGTGCTCGAAGAGTACGTAGACTCGGGACATCGTGTCAAGAGCCATCAGGAAGCCAGCAGCAGAGCGCCGCGCCGACATCACCGCGGCCGCGATCGACCTCGCCCTCGAAGAGGGGCTCGCCGGTATCACCATGCGCGCCGTCGCCACGCGAATCGGCGTCGCCCCTGCCCTCGTCGCCCACTACGAGCCCAACATGGACGAGCTCGTCACCTCCACGTTCAGGGCCATCGTGGGAGGTGAGCTCGACGAGCTCGAAGTGCAGCTCGCACCCGTCTCGTCGGCATCCAATAAGCTCGACCTGCTCGTGAACACCCTCCTCGACGGCAGCCGCGACGCCGTGACGCACGTGTGGGTCGACGGATGGTCGCTCGGGCGCCGCAACGAGATCCTCGCCGAGGGGGTGCGTGCCGAGATGGACAGATGGCACGCCGCCATCACGCGCATCCTCGTCGACGGAAGCGCGATGGGGGAGTTCCGGGTGCGCGAGGCGGACGCCGTCGCCTGGCAGATCCTCGGCATGATCGACGGCCTCAACGCCCACGCGCTCGTGCGCTGGGGGCGTGACGCAGACCGCGCTGATCTGCTTCGCTCAGTGCTTGATGCGATACTCAGAGCTGAAACTGCCCAAAATCCTACAGAAACGACTAGTCTAAAGCGTGACTTCTAGCAATTCTTCCGTTCAGACCGAGGCCGAGGCTCCCTCCGAAGAGGCCCAGGCCCTGCCTACATTCGCCGATCTCGGTCTTGACGGGCCCGTACTCAAGGTCCTCAGCGACGTCGGGTACGAGACCCCCTCCGCCATTCAGGCCGCGACCATCCCCACCCTCCTCGAAGGCCGCGACGTCGTCGGCCTCGCGCAGACGGGAACCGGCAAGACGGCCGCGTTCGCGCTGCCCATCCTCTCCCAGCTCGATGTCGACCAGAAGACGCCTCAGGCGCTCGTGCTGGCACCGACCCGCGAACTCGCACTCCAGGTGTGCGAGGCGTTCGAGAAGTACGCGGCCCGCATGCGCGGCGTCCACGTGCTGCCCATCTACGGCGGCCAGGGCTACGGCGTCCAGCTCTCCGCGCTGCGTCGCGGCGTGCACATCGTCGTCGGCACCCCGGGTCGCATCATGGACCACCTCTCGAAGGGCACGCTCGACCTCAGCGAGCTCAAGTTCCTCGTCCTCGACGAGGCCGACGAGATGCTCAAGATGGGCTTCGCGGAAGACGTCGAGACGATCCTCGCCGACACCCCGGACACCAAGCAGGTCGCGCTGTTCTCGGCGACCATGCCGTCGCAGATCCGCCGCATCTCGAAGAAGTACCTCAACGACCCCGCCGAGATCACGGTCAAGACGAAGACCACCACCTCGTCGACGATCACGCAGCGCTACCTCATCGTGAGCTACGCGCAGAAGGTCGACGCGCTCACGCGCATCCTCGAGGTCGAGAACTTCGAAGGCATGATCATCTTCGTTCGCACGAAGAACGAGACGGAGGGCCTGGCCGAGAAGCTCCGCGCACGCGGCTACTCGGCAGCCGCCATCAACGGCGACGTCGCTCAGGTGCAGCGCGAGCGCACCGTCAACCAGCTGAAGTCGGGCAAGCTCGACATCCTCGTCGCGACCGACGTCGCGGCTCGCGGTCTCGACGTGGAGCGCATCAGCCACGTCGTGAACTTCGACATCCCGACCGACACCGAGTCGTACGTGCACCGCATCGGCCGCACGGGCCGTGCCGGCCGCACCGGCGACGCGATCAGCTTCATCACGCCGCGCGAACGCTACCTGCTCGGCCAGATCGAGAAGGCGACCAAGCAGGAGCTCACGCAGATGCAGCTCCCCAGCGTCGACGACGTCAACACGACGCGTCTCACGCGCTTCGACGACGCCATCAGCGAGGCGCTCACGCAGTCCGACCGTGTCGAGAAGTTCCGCGACATCATCGAGCACTACGTGCGCCACCACGACGTGCCGGAAGCCGACGTCGCTGCTGCCCTCGCGATCGTGGCCCAGGGCGAGACGCCCCTGCTCCTCGACGCGGAAGCAGAGCGCAAGGAGCGCTTCGAGCGCAACCAGCGCGAGCAGGCGGAGCGCAAGGAGCGCCGCGACCGCGAAGGCGGCGGCGACAGTCGTGGCTCGCGCGGTGGCGACCGTCGCGAGAGCGGCGGAGAGCGTGCACCCCGCCGCCCGCGCTCGAACGGCAAGCCCATGGCCATGTACCGCCTCGCCGTCGGCAAGCGCCACAAGGTCGAGCCCCGCCAGATCGTCGGTGCGCTCGCGAACGAGGGTGGCCTGAGCCGCGACGACTTCGGTGCGATCGACATCCGCCCCGGCTTCTCGCTTGTCGAGCTGCCCGCCGACCTGTCGAACGACGTGCTCGACAAGCTGACCGGCACGCGCATCTCGGGCAAGCTCATCGAGCTGACCCCAGACCGCGGACCGTCGCGCGACTCGGGTGACCGCCCCTACAAGAAGCGCTACGACAGCTAGCGAGCCTCCCGGAGCCGCACGGCCCCGAGCCTCGCGCCATAGGCATACGAGAAATGCACCTTCGTCTTTGGACGAGGGTGCATTTCTCGTCTGCGTGCAGCCGCCGCGCAGGCCTGGCGCCTTCGGCCCAATCGCTAGAGTGGGCGTGCGCGACGACGCGCGTCCCACTCAGCCAAGGAGTATCGTGCCTGAACCAACCGCGGCATCTTCCCCTCGAGTCTTCTCCGACGATTTCGTCTGGGGCTCTGCGACCGCCTCCTACCAGATCGAAGGCGGTGCGGCAGAAGGCGGGAGGACCCCGTCGATCTGGGACACGTTCTCGCACACGCCTGGCAAGGTCGAGGGCGGCGACACCGGCGACGTGGCCATCGACCACTTCCACCGCTGGCGCGACGACGTCGAGACCATCAAGGAGATGGGGCTGGATGCGTACCGCTTCTCGATCTCCTGGTCGCGAGTGCAGCCCGGCGGCTCCGGCGAGTTCAACGAGGAGGGCATCCGCTTCTACTCCGAGCTCCTTGACGCGCTCGTGGCGGCCGGTGTGAAGCCCGTGGCGACCCTCTACCACTGGGACCTGCCGCAGGAGCTCGAAGACGAAGGTGGCTGGGCGAACCGCAACACCGCGTACGCCTTCGCGGAGTACGCGGCCCGCATGGCGACGGAGTTCGGTGACCGCGTGCACACGTGGTCCACGCTCAACGAGCCGTTCTGCACGGCCTACCTCGGCTATGCCTCCGGCGTCCACGCGCCAGGGCGCACCGAGCCGGCCGCGGCGCTCGCAGCCTGCCACCACCTGAACCTCGCGCACGGCCTCGCCACACGGGCCATCCGCGCAGCGGTCGGCGAGGACGCCGTGGTCTCGGTCACCCTCAACTTCCACGTCATCCGCCCGGACGACCCCGAGTCCGCCGCCGACCGAGACGCCGTCCGCCAGATCGATGCCCTCGCGAACCGAGTGTTCCTCGGCCCCATGCTCTCCGGGCACTACGACGAGGACCTCATCCACGACACCCGCCACGTGACCGACTGGGCGTTCGTGCTGCCGGGCGACACCCAGCTCATCCATCAGCGCGTCGACGTGCTCGGCGTGAACTACTACACGACGTTCCGCGTCAAGAAGTACCTGGGCACGGGGGAACGCTCGCGCAACGACGGCCACGGAGAGTCCGCGGCGAGCCCTTGGGTGGGGGTCACCGACATCGACTTCGTCGACCAGGGGGCGCCGTACACGTCGATGGGGTGGAGCATCTTCCCCGACGGCCTCACCGAGCTCCTCGTGTCGCTCAGCGAGCGCTACCCGGGGCAGGCGCTCATGGTGACCGAGAACGGCGCCGCCTTCCCCGACGTCGTCAGCGAGGACGGGCTCGTGCACGACCCGGAGCGCGTCGCCTACTACCGTGACCACATCGCCGCCATCGCAGACGCCATCGACGCCGGGGCGGACGTCCGCGGCTACTTCGCCTGGTCGCTGTTCGACAACTTCGAGTGGGCGTTCGGCTACAACATGCGCTTCGGCATCCTCCGCGTCGACTACGACACGCTCGAGCGCACCTGGAAGGACTCGGGGCGCTGGTACCAGCAGCTCATCGCCACGCGCACCCTCCCAGGGGCAGGTGCATGAGCCCGGTCGAACTCGTCATCTTCGACTGCGACGGGGTGCTCGTCGACAGCGAAGTGCTCGCGGTGCGGATCGAGCGGGAGATGCTCGCCGAGCTCGGCTGGCAGCTCACGCAGGATGAGCACGTCGCCCGATTCCTCGGCACCTCGCAGGCGACCTTCGAGCGGAAGCTGCAGGAAGGGCTCGGGCGTCCCGCGCCGGAGGGGTGGTTCGAGCTGCAGCGCGAGACGCTCTTCCGTGCCTTCGATACCGAGCTGACGGCCGTCGACGGCCTCCCGGAGGCGCTTGCCGTCATCCAGGACGAGCTGGGGCTCGCGAGCTGTGTCGCCTCGAGCGGAGACCACGCGAAGCTCAGCAAGACGCTGGGGCACACGGGACTCCACCCTCGCTTCGAGGGGCGCATCTACAGCGCCACCGAAGTCGAGAACGGGAAGCCGGCACCCGACCTGTTCCTCCACGCCGCCGAGCGCATGGGCGTCGACCCGGCCAGGTGCGTCGTCGTCGAGGACAGCGCGTACGGCGTGCAGGCAGCGGTGGCAGCTGGGATGCACGCCTACGGCTTCGCGGGCGGCCTCACGCCGCGAGCGTGGCTCGAAGACGCCGGTGCCCAGACGTTCGAGCGCATGGCCGAGCTCCCGGCGCTCATCCGGGACCGTCAGCGGCGCCCGTGAAGGGAGCTGGCTCCGCTTCGAGCCGGCATCAGCGTGCGACGAGAACGCCAACGAGCCCACCCCGACAGATCGGGGTGGGCTCGTGTGGTTCGCGGGCTCCGCGAGACCGGAGTGCGGGCTACGCCGTGAGCGAGTCCACGTACTCCTGGTTCTCGGAGATCCACTGCTCGACGATCGGCGCGTAGTCGTCGGTCTCGTTCTCGTTGAACATCAGGTTCTCGAGCGAGTACAGCTGCTCGGAGTCCATCTTGAAGTTCTGGATCCAAGCCGCCGCGGTCGGGTGCGTCTCCACGATGTCGGCCTTGCCGTACGAGTGGATGCCCTCGGCGTCGCCCAGGAGACCCTTCGGGTCCTCGAGGTCACGCACGGGGAACGCGTCGTAGGCCCAGTGCGGGCGCCACAGCGTGACGACGATGTTCTCGCCGTTGTTCGTCGCCGTCTGCAGCTCGGTGAGCATCGCAGCGGTGGACGAGGTCTGGTAGTTCATTCCCTCGAGGCCGTAGCCGGGAATGACGTCCTCCTGCGTGACGCGCGTGAGGCCAGCACCCGGCTCGATGCCGATGATCGTGTTGCCGAACTGGTCGGCCGAGCCCGCGAGCTCCTCCAGCGACGTGATCGGGGAGTCCTCGTTGACCGCGATGGTCAGCGATGCCTCGTCGTTCCACGCGCCCAGGTCGACGATGTCGTCGCCGTACTCGGCGACGTAGTCGGAGTGCGTGACCGGCAGCCACGTGTCGAGGGTCAGGTCGTAGTCGCCCGTGGAGAGGCCGGAGTAGACCGGAGCCGGGTCCGCGTACTCGAGCTCGACGTCATAGCCCTGCTCGGTGAGGATCGCCTTCCACAGCTCGGACGCGGCGATGCCCTCGTCCCAGCCGTTGAACACGGCGATCGTGATGTCCTTCTGGTCGCCGTTCTCGAGCGTCTCAGCGGCGGTGTCGCCGGAGCATCCGGTGAGGGCGAGCGCCGCGGCGGAAGCCGCCGCGATCCCGGTGATGATTCGTTTCTTGGTACGCATGCGCGTCCTTTCGTTTCTGGTTGGGGGGAGTTGAGGTCTGTGGGTCAGGCAGTGCCGGCCGCGACCGGCGCCTGAGTAGGGGTGGAGCTCGTGTCGACCTGCTCGAGATCTCCGGCCGCCTCGCGCTTCTGGGTGCGCTTGGAGCGGAGGAACGACGGCACGCGACGCTTCTGCCCGGCGAAGGCGGCGGTCACCCGGTCGAGGAACATCGCGAGGATGACGACGGAGATGCCGGCCTCGAAGCCGAGGGCCACGTCGATCCGGTTGAGGCTCTGCACGACCTGCGCGCCGAGACCGCCCGCGCCGACCATTCCGGCGATGACGACCATCGACAGCGCGAGCATGATGACCTGGTTGACGCCGGCCATGATGGACGGCATCGCGAGCGGCAGCTGGATCTGACGCAGGATGCGGCCAGGGGTCGCGCCGAACGCGCGGCCGGCCTCGACCACTTCCTTGTCGACTCCGCGGATGCCCAGCTCGGTCATGCGCACGCCGGGTGCCATGGCGAAGATGATCGTCGCCACGATGCCGGGGACGACGCCAACACGGAACAGGATGAGCGCAGGAATCAGGTACACGAAGGCGGGCATGGTCTGCATGAAGTCGAGCACCGGCTTGATGGCGCTCGATGCGGCATCCGACTTCGCAGCCCAGATGCCCAGCGGGATGCTGAAGAGGATCGCGAGCGCACTTGCGACGAGCACGAGCGCGAGCGTCGCCATGGCGTTCTCCCACTGGTTGACGCCGACGATGACGAGGAAGCCGAGGAGGCTGCCGACAGCGAGCTTCCAGCCCTTCGCGAAGTACGCGATCGCGACGACGAGAATGAGGATCGCCCAGAACGGCGGCGTCTCGAGCACCCAGTAGACGCCCTCGTACATGCCCTGGAAGAGCGAGCGGATGACGGTGAAGACCCCGGAGAGCGCGTTCGTCAGCCAGTCGACGACCGCCTCCGCCCCTTCGCCGAGGGGAAGCCGGAACGTGGCCGGCAGGGTCGTGAGTGAGGTGGCCGCGATCATGCGTGGCTCCCTTCGAGAGTCTCTGCGATGTCCGCCGGGCTGACGCTCGTGACGGGGTCGATGATCGGGAGCAGGCCCGTGGTGCTCGGCACGTTGGCGAGCGAGGCGAGGATCGTGACGCGGGGAACCACGCCGAGAAGGCGCTGGTTCTCGTCGACGACCGCGATCGGCAGGGTCGAGTCGACCGACAGCTCGAACAGGTCGGAGAGCGGCGTCTCGGGGGAGACCATCGCGATGTCGCGCTTGATGGCGCTCGCGAGGTCGGGCTGGCCGTCCTTCACGAGGCGCATGACGTGGCGGTCGATGACGGCGCCCTCGAGCTTGCGGCCCGTTGACGTGATGAACGCTCCGCCGGTCTGCGTGTCGCGCATGACGCGCAACGCACCGCGAGGTCCCGCGCTCTGCGGGACGACGGCCCGGGCGGGTTCCATGACGCTGCCGGCCGTGAGCACACGAGCCCGGTCCACATCCTGGACGAACTGCGCGACGTAGTCGTTGGCCGGGTCCGTGAGGATCTCCTCCGGCGTCCCGATCTGCACTATCGCGCCGTCCCGCATGACTGCGATCCGGTCGCCGAGGAACATGGCCTCGTTGAGGTCGTGCGTGATGAAGATGATGGTCTTGCCGAGCTCGGCCTGCAGCTCGACGAGCTCTTCCTGCATCTCGCGACGGATGAGCGGGTCGAGGGCGCTGAACGCCTCGTCCATGAGCAGGATGTCGGTCTCGGCCGTCAGAGCGCGGGCGATGCCGACGCGCTGCTGCATTCCGCCGGACAGCTCGGACGGCAGCGAGTCGGCCCACTGGCCGAGGCTCACGCGCTCGAGCACCTTGCGGGCTCGCTCGTTCCGCTCCGCGCGGGGGACACCCTGGACCTCGAGGCCGAAGGCGGCGTTCTCGAGCACCGTGCGGTGCGGGAAGAGCGCGAAGTGCTGGAACACCATGGAGACGTGGTTCTGTCGCACGCTGCGGACCTCGGCGGCGTCGGCCGTCGCGAGGTCGGTGCCGTGGATCACGATGCTGCCGGCGGTGGGCTCCAGCAGGCCGTTGAGGGTCCTGATGAGGGTGGACTTGCCCGAGCCGGAGAGGCCCATGACGACGAAGATCTCGCCTTGCTTGACGTCGAAGGTGGCGTCGATGACTGCCGCGGTGACTCCAGCGCCGAGTTCAGATCTCGGCGTTCCGGAGCTCAGTCGCTTCGCGGCTTCCTTGGGCTTGCGCCCGAAGACCTTGGTGAGGCCTTTCACAGACACAGCTGTGTCGTTCACGCGTTCTCCCTGCGGTAGATGGATCGGACGCGAAAGCTCGCAGCACTTCTCGACGGAGCCTCGGTGGGGAGGCCGTCGCGGTGGCGGCGGGGTACCAGGCGGATCAGCGCCAGAATGTCGATTGGGCGCAAATATCGCCCCAGGCGCGCGCTGCCGATCAAAATTGCCTAACTGAGGCAGCGGATAAAGCGCTCTGGGTTGGTCTTTCGCGGGGAATCGCGGCGCCGAACCGGTGTGGCGGCGATTGCTCCGAGAGTCAACGGTAGCAAGGTGGGTTCCCCGGGGATCGCCTGAGAGGCCTGATTTTCCGCCAAAGTCGGTGCATTCGCCGGGTGGCAACCTGGCGTCTCGCCTACGCTCATGCGGATCGCGGCGCGAACCGGGATAGTTACCGGAGCGTTACATCGTTGGGCCCATCTGGGCCAATCATCCGCCCAAGTTGGCCTGCGAGGATGGGTGAATGAGCGAACGAGCGCAGGATTTGCCCGTCACTGGCACCCCAGAACAAGCGCCCCCGCGCACCCGACTCCTGCACCTCGTCGCCGCTCTGCTGGTGGTCTGCAGTGCAACCGTCCTCTTCGCCCTGGAGAACAACCTCGGCTATCTCCCGCTCGTCGCAGGGGTGGCCCTCGGATTCGCCGCGGATCGGAGCCTCGGGCGCGATCTGCTGCTCGTCGGAATCGGCATGGGCATCATCAGCCTCCACTCGATGAAGGCCGACATCTCGTGGGGCAACATCTTCGTCATGGGCACCGTGCTGTCGCTCGCCGTCGCCGTGCCCTACGCGATCTCGAGGTGGGTCTACAAGGACCACGCCGTACGGTTCCCGCTGCGTCGGGGGACTCCGTGGTCGCGACCAGAGAAGATCTGGCTCTGCCTCGTGCTGGTCCTGGGCTGGCTCATCCTGCCGTTCTACTTCATCACCTCCGGCGTGTACCAGAACTGGCCAGCCGTCACGACGGCATCCGAGATCGGGCGACTCTTCGTCGGCGTCGGGTTCGTCGGCATCTGGGACGAGCTCTTCTTCATCTGCACGGTCTTCACGCTCCTGCTCCGCCACTTCCCGTTCTGGGTCGCCAACGCGCTGCAGTCGATCGTGTTCGTGTCGTTCCTGTGGGAGCTCGGCTACCAGTCGTGGGGGCCGCTCCTGACGCTGCCGTTCGCGCTCATCCAGGGCTGGATCTTCACGAAGACGAAGTCGCTCACGTACGTCATCTGCGTGCACTTGCTCTTCGACCTCGTCGTGTTCCTCGTGATCGTCCACGCCCATCACCCCGCCTGGCTCCCGATCTTCCTGTACTAGCCCCCGCCGCATCCCCGCCC
>NZ_PSYC01000033.1:0-22520 GCF_002931515.1 Pseudoclavibacter sp. RFBG4
CCGCCACCCGCTGCCCCCCTGTTCCCGCTGATCTCCGCGCATCCGGGCTGCGACGCGCCCGCCCGAAACGCGACGGTGCGAGAATGCCTGCATGACGGATGGCACCCTCGGCACCCCGCTCACCCCCGCTTCGACGCGCGCGCTCCTGCTCGGCGCGGGCGAGCTCGGCAAGGAGGTCGCGCTCGAGCTGCAGCGCCTCGGCGTCGAGGTCATCGCCGTCGACCGCTACGCGAACGCCCCGGCGATGCAGCTCGCGCACCGCAGTCACGTGGTCGACATGCTCGACCCGGTGGCCCTGCGCGCCGTCCTGGCGCAGGAGCAGCCCGACATCGTGATCCCCGAGGTGGAGGCCATCGCGACGCAGGTGCTCGCCGAGATCGAAGCCGAGGGACGCACCCGCGTCGTACCGACCGCCCGGGCGACGCAGCTCACGATGGACCGTGAGGGCATCCGCCGGCTTGCCGCCGAGGAGCTCGGCCTGTCGACCTCCCCGTACCGATTCGCGGACACCTTCTCCGAGTTCGCGGCAGCCATCGAGGCGGTGGGCCTGCCCTGCGTGGTGAAGCCGGTCATGTCCTCGTCGGGGAAGGGGCAGTCGGTGATCCGGGAGCCGGACGACATCCAGGCCTCGTGGGACTACGCGCAGGAGGGTGGGCGCACGGGCCGCGGCCGCGTCATCGTCGAGGGCTTCGTGCCGTTCGATTCGGAGATCACGCTGCTGACGGTGCGTCACGTCGGCGGCACCGTCTTCTGCGAGCCGGTCGGGCACACGCAGGTCGACGGCGACTACCGCGAGTCGTGGCAGCCGGCGGCGCTCCCCGCGGCGGCCCTGGAGAAGGCGAAGGTCGTCGCGAAGACGGTGACGGATGCGCTCGGCGGCTTCGGACTGTTCGGTGTGGAGCTGTTCATCGTCGGCGACGACGTGCTCTTCTCCGAGGTGTCTCCGCGACCCCACGACACGGGCCTCGTCACGCTCGTGTCACAGGACGTGTCGGAGTTCGCGCTGCACGCCCGAGCCGTCCTCGGCCTGCCGGTATCGGAGCCGCTGCGGATCGGGGCTGGCTCCGGAGAGTCGGCTGCCGCATCGTGCGCGGTACTCGCCGAGGGCACCGGGGTGCCGACGATCTCTGGCGTGGATGCGGCGCTCGCGGTCCCGACGTCGCAGCTGCGCCTCTTCGGGAAGCCGAACGTCGCGGGCAAGCGCCGGGTGGCGGTCGCCCTCGCACGCGGCGCCGACGTCGATCAGGCCCGAGAGCGGGCCCGGGAAGCCGCGGCGGCACTGAGGATCACGCTGAGCTGAGCGCCCAGCTCAGCGCCGGCGACTCAGGAGCGACGCCTGCACCGCGACGGCCGCGGCGATGATCACGAGCTGCACGCCGCCCCACAGCACGTATCCGGTGGGGATGCCGACGAGTGACGTCCAGGCCGTCGAGCAGCTGCCGAGCTGCACGCCGAAGCCGATGAGCGAACCGAGGTCGAAGCTGCCGTCGAGCTCGGAGCCCGAGCACACGCCCCACCCATCGTGCGGCACGAGCAGGACGGTCGTCACGACGAGCAGGACAACGCTCGCACCGATCACGGCGACCGCTTGACGAACACCTCTTCGCTCTCCCAGATTCTGCATCCGCTCACTCTGGCAGATCCAGGCCCAGGCTCGCGTGCGCCCGCGCACGCGCGCTCCGCGCTGCCTAGCCGTCGAGCCCCAGCTCGCGCACGCACTCGCGCAGGAACGCTGCCCCGGCGTCGTCGTGGATGAGGTCGCCGAACGTCACGACGTCGTAGTCCTTCTCGAGAATCCCGTCAGCGGGCCGGACATCGACGTGCGCCGTGTCGTAGCCCGTCGCGTGCAGCTCGTCGGCCATCTTGTAGTCGCTGCGGGAGTCGCCGACCGAACGCCAGCGCTTGGGCAGCGCACCGGCCGCCGCGAACTCGGCGAGCGCTCGCCGCGCACCGTGATCCTTGTCGAGGTTCACGGACTCGATGTCGGTGGAGATGATCGTCGGGTCGATGCGGAACGGAACGAGGCCCTGCGCATCCGGCGCCTCACGGTCGCCGTGGCGCATGCCGACGCCCTGCTGCACGGCGAGCTCGAACGCCACATCGTCGAAGGCCTTCTGCCGCTCGAGGTACGCCGCGGAGCTGACGTCGGTGCGCTGCTCGACAGAGATCATGGCCTTCTTCGTCTCGTCGAAGAAGAGGACATCGCTGAACTCTCCCTCGCCGAGCTCGCGGATCGCGGCGATGTACGCGGAAGGTGGCACGACCGACTCGTCGATCTGCAGCTCGCTCATCCCTTCGGGTGAAATCGCCGACCACGTTCCGCCCTTCTCGTAGACCCCGAACATGCGGGCTCCCGGCTGACGCAGCGCGTCGGCGAGGCCGTTCTCGAAGAGGGGCTCGATGACGCGTTCGCGGATGAACTCCTCGGAGCGTCCCGTGATGAACGCGATGGGCACCCCCGCCGCGGCGAGGGTGACGAGGTCGTCGAGGATGCTCTGGATCGCGATCGTCCGGGTCACGGGGCTCGCGATGGGGCCGTCTACGTCGAGGAGCAGGCCGAGGTCTTGGGGTGAAGTGGTCACGTCTCATTGTGGCAGGGGGCCCGGGTTCGGGTCCAGGACGCGGGCGAGCGATGTCGTTGGCTCCTGCTACGTTGTGCGCTGGGGCGGCCATGGGAAAGGTGACCCTTATCTCGGAGAACTCGTCGCGATTCGGCGGCGCGGACAGAATGGGGATCGGCGTGCGCGTGTGGAAGTCTTGGATCTGGCCCGGCATCAAGATCGCTCTCGTGGCTGTGATCGCCGTCGCACTCGTCAAGATCGCATTCTTCAGCTCGGCCCCCGAAGAGTCGGCAGCGCTGCCAACGGGTCAGGTCGTCGAACCCGTCATCAGTCCCGTGCTCGGCACGATCACGAACGACGTCACCCTGACGGCGAACGTGCAGGAGTCGCCGGCCGTCGACGCGAAGGTGCCCATGATGGGCACGATCGACACGGTGTACGTGACGCAGGGCGCGCGAGTCGAGGCGGGCGATGTGATCGCCGCCATCCGCAACGAGAAGACCCCGACGGCAGCAGCACCGTCGTCGCCGGAGGCGAGCGGCGAGCCGCAGGCGGCCCCCGCCGTCGAGCCCGAGTACGAGTGGAACGAGATCGTCGCCCCGACGGCCGGCACCATCACGAAGCTCAACCTCATCGAGCAGCAGCAGGTGACGGTGGGCGAGGCGCCAGTCTCGATCACCCCGGCGAGCTTCATCGTGAAGGGCACCATCCCACCGGCCCAGCTGTACCGTCTGGCGACCACGCCAGCGGATGCGCAGGTCACGATCACGGCGGGCCCAGCCCCCTTCACGTGCACCGAGCTCCGCATCGCCTCTGGCGCCGCGGCGAAGAGCAGCAGCGCCGCGGAGGACCCGAGCGGCGCATCCGGTGCAGCTGAGACGACCGACACGACGACGGTCACGTGCAAGGTCCCCGCCGAGGTCACGGTGTTCCCGGGGCTCGAAGCGAACGTCGTGCTCCATGGCGGTGTCGCCGAGAACGTGCTGACCCTGCCGATCACGGCGGTGAAGGGGCAGGCGGAGACCGGGGTCGTCTTCGTACAGGGCGCTGATGGTGCTGTCGAGGAGCGGCCCGTGAAGCTCGGCCTCACCGACGGCACGCTCGTGCAGGTCGCTGAAGGCGTCTCCGAGACCGACATCGTGCTCGAGTTCGTGCCCGGCGCCGACCAGGCGAGCCCGGAAGAGTGCTACATCGACCCGATGAGCGGCGCAGAGATCTGCGGGATGCTGGGCGGCTGACGTGGCGTTCATCGAGCTCCGCGAAATCTCGAAGTCGGTGCGGGCCGCCGACGACAGCGAACTCCACATCCTGCGCGGCGTGAACCTGCAGATCGAGGAGGGCGAGCACCTCTCGATCGTCGGGCGGTCCGGGTCGGGCAAGTCGACGCTGCTGAACATCCTGGGCCTGCTGGACGCGCCGACGAGCGGGGAGCTCCTCTTCGACGGCAAGCCAACGGCCGCCCTGCGCCTGCGGGCGCGCGACCGGATGCGGGGTGCTCAGATCGGCTTCGTGTTCCAGCAGTTCAACCTGCTCGAGGGGCGCACGGCGACGGAGAACGTGGCCATGCCGCTCCTCTACGTTCGCGACCGCTCCTTCTGGCGGCGTGACGCCCTCGCCAGGGAAGCGCTCACCGATGTGGGACTCGACCATCGCCTCGACTCGCTGCCGACTCGACTGTCCGGCGGAGAGCAGCAGCGCGTCGCGATCGCGCGTGCCATCGTCCGGCGCCCGCGCGTGATCCTCGCCGACGAGCCGACCGGTGCACTCGACGTCGAAACCGGTGCCCGCGTCATGACGTTGCTCGCCGACATCTCGAAGGAGACCGGGGCGGCGCTCGTCACGATCACCCACGATGAGAGCGTGGCGGCCAGGGCCGACCGGATGCTGCGCCTCGACGCTGGCCTGCTCGCACCCTCGCAACCGGCCGCCGCGCCCGCCGAAGGAGCACCCGCATGAGCTGGTTCACGCAGATCGCCGGCGCCTTCATCGAAGCGTGGGACGAGCTGCGAGTGCACCGCGTTCGGGTGACGCTCGCGCTGGTCGGTATCGGCATCGCCGTGTTCGCGATCGTCGCGGTCACGGGGCTCGGGTCGATCACACGGCAGTCGTCGATCGAGATCTCCGAGCGATCCAGCGGGCGTCCCGCGAGCTACCAGCTGATGGTGAGCAGTGCGGCGACCGACGACAAGGTCGCTATCTACGAGGCGGCCTACGAGGCTGCGATCGAGCGGTACGGCATCACCTACCAGTCGACGTCGGGGTCCGCCATGACGCGCATCCAGTTCGTCGACGGTGTCGCGGACGTCGAGTCCACGATCGTCGATCCGGCGTACGGCGAGATGCACCGGGTGAAGCTCATCGAGGGGTCGTGGCTGACGTCCGACGACGCTGACCGATTGGCTCCCGCGGTCGTCATCAACGAGACCATGTGGAACCGGTTGGGCAACCCGTCTGTGGCCGAGCATCCGACGCTGCAGGTTGCAGGAGCCGCGCCGACGACGGCCGTGGTCGTCGGCGTCTCCGCCAACATCTACCCGGACTACCCAGAGCAGATGTATGTGCTGAGCGACGCCCAGCACCTCCTCGGGGCGAGCTCGGGCGGCGGCATGATGGGCGGGATGGTGATGGGCGGCGACTACGCCCCACCCTCGATGGGCGGCGACGAGGCGTCCACCGCGACGTTCCCGACCTACGAGCTGTGGCTGCCGCTCGAGAACCACGAGGAGCTGTCGAGCCAGATCGTGCGCGACCTCAAGGCGGCGCTTGGAGAGGGAGGCTCCGTCGACGCGCAGCGCACCGACTACCTGGCCTGGGGTGAGGACCCGTTCCTTGCCGTGCAGATCCTCGTGACCGCGGTCGGCGGCATCGTGCTGCTCGTCGGCACGATCGGCTTCGTGAACCTGTCGATCGTGACGGTGAAGCAGCGGGTGCGGGAGATCGGCATCCGGCGGTCGTTCGGTGCCACCGGCGGCCGCGTGTTCTTCTCGATCCTGCTGGAGAGCGTCGTGGGCACGCTGCTCGCTGGGATCGTGGGCATCGGGTGCGCGATCGTGACGTTGCAGAACCCGTTGGTGCAGGGGGCGATCACGGGCGGGCTGGGTCTCACCGATTCGGTGCCGTTCCCGGTGGACGCGGCGGTGCTCGGCATCGTCGTGAGCGTAGGAGTCGGCCTGCTCGCGGGATTCATCCCGGCGGTCATCGCGACGCGCAGCAACGTGATCGACGCGATTCGATCGTAGGGCGCTGCGTCGGGCTCCAGCGCCGGGCCCTTGCATCGGGTCTTGCTCCAGCTCTGGGCTGGCGCGGGGCGCGGGGCGCGGGGCGCGGGGCTTGCGGGTGAGAGTGACGGCAGTCGCTAGACCAGCTGCGCATCGTCTGGCACGACGGCGGGCGTCCCGAAGCGGAGCGCCGCGACGACGGCCCAGATGAGGAGGAGCGGCAGCGCGACGTAGGCAGCGATCATGAGCGGTGCACTCAGGGTGAGGAAGCCTGCGGCTGAGGCGAGGAGCGCGAGGATGGTCGCTCCGCTCACGAGCGTCGCCCAGGCGGGGCGACGGGCCTGGCCGAGCAGGACGACCAGCACGAGCGCGGCGAGGGCGAGCATCTTGATGCCGTCGACGACCTGGATGGTGGCCCAGACCTGCCCGGAGTCGAGGCCGAGCAGCGGTGAGGAGCCGTCGGAGGCGAGCCCGAAGGTGAGGAGCGCTTCGCCGGCGAGCTGGATGAGCGAGAGCACGAGGGTTGCGAGGCCCGCGCCTCGCGTGGCCCTGCGCAGCCGCTGGCTGCCGAGCAGCGTGGACATGCCATAGAGGGCGACGGCTGCGAGGCCGTGCACGAGGGCGGCGTTGACGAGCACGCTCGGCGAGGTCGCGTAGGCCTCGGCGACGGCGGCGGAGCTGTCGGCCGGGGTGATGTCTGGGGCGCCGACGAGCAACCCGCTGATCCAGGCGGACACGTAGACGCCGCACCACACCCAGAGCGTCCGCTGGATCTCGAGCGTCGGGGCCGTCGCCGGTGTTGTCATGCGGCAACGCTAACCGGAGCGAACGTACGGAGGCTGTGTTCGGCGCCGCGGCGGGCCGGCTCTGGCCGCGGCCCATCGCGAACGTTCAGTGCGCTGTGCCGTGAGCGTTGCGGTGCGCTGCGGTTTGGGGCGGGGCGGGGCGAAAGAAGTGACACGCCGATCACAGAATGTCGGTGGTTCGGGAGACGATGCAGGCATGCAGAACGAACCGATCGAAGATGAGGCTCCGCGGGTCGCGGCGCCTGGTCGCGCGGCTCGGCTTCGTGAGATGCGCCGACGCCTCGCGGCCGGGCTCGGTGTCGAGCAGTGCGTCGTCGACGACGCCTGCCAGCGCGCCGAAGATTGCACGCGCGGCGCCCGCCGAGCGCTGCTTGTGCTCGCCCTCGCCGACAACCAGCGGCACCTGAATCGGCTCCACGGCGAGCAGGCAGAGCTGCACGCACGGGCGCTCGAGCTGGGGCTCCGGGGCGACGAGCTCGCGGGCACCTCGAGTCCCGCCCTGGAGGTTCGGTCGCTCGCGTCCGAGGTCGCGGCAGTGTCGGGCAGGTCGCAGCGGTCGGTGCAGATCGAATTCGGTCGAGCGGATGCGATCGCCAATCGTTTCGAGCCCGTTCAGGAGGCGATGAAGGCTGGGGCCATCAGCCGCGCGCATGCGCTGGTGATCGTCGACGCGGGCCTGCGCATCACGCATCCCGACCCTGCTGAGCTCGAGCGCCGTCGAGAGCACTATGCGCGCGTGGTGCTCGAGAAGGCCGTCTCGACGACCCCCGGTCGAATCAAGCCCTTCGCGGAGCGGGTCGCCGAGGAGTTGACGGAGGAGTCGCTCGACGAGCGCTTCGAGAGAGCCCGCCGTACCCGACGGGTGATGCTCTCGCAGCTCGAGGACGGCCTCGGCGAGCTGTCGGTCATCGACTCCTACGCGAAGCTCGTGGCGATCTTCGACCGAACGACCAGGCAGGCGCTCGTCATCAGCGACGCCGAGCGGCGGGCCGCGAGGGAACGCGCCGACGCGCGTCCAAGCGGCACCGCCGACGCCGAGTGTCAAGGCGAGGCGCGAGCCAACGGAGACCCCGACGACCCTGCCAACGGCCCCGCCGACGGCTCTGCCGACGGCTCCGGCAGCGAGCCATCCAGTGCGCCGAACGCCGGGAGCATGGGCGACGATCCGCGTCCTGAGCCCCGTTCGCTGGATGAGGTGCGCGCGGATGTGCTCTCCGACACCTTCCTTCGCGCGACGCCTGAGGAGTTGAGGGGCAGGGCTCCGATCAAGGCAAAGATCTCGATCGTCATTCCGACTGAGACGCTGCTCGCACCCACGGGGTACAGAGTCGGTAGAGACCACGCAGAAAGCACGGACGGCACTGTCAGCCCTGATCGCACAGACGGCGGAGATGCTGCGCCTCGGGGGAACCCCGGTCCTGCCCTTCTGAACGGCTACACCCCTGTTCCGACTGCGGAAGTGAGGCGCCTCATCGACGCGGCGCCCGAGTTCGAGCGCATCTTCACCGATCCCCTCAAGGGCACGCTGGTCGAGGTCGATACGTACCGTCCGACGAGTGCGATGCGCCGCCGAATCGCTGTCCGCGATGGTCGCTGCCGTTTCGTGGGATGCATGATGCCGTCGAGCCGCTGTGACATCGACCACACGAAGGCCTGGGAGGAGGGTGGCCCGACGAGTCTCGCGAATCTCGGCCATCTCTGTGGAGGCCACCACACGGGCAAGCACCACGGTGATTGGGAAGTACGACAGCTGCCCGATGGCGTCTACGAGTGGCGATCTCCCAGCGGCTTCGTCTTCCGCGACGCCCCAGTGCACTTCGGCCGGCTCACCGCACTTGCAAACCCTGACCGCGGCGTTGAGTCGAGTGCCGCCCCGCAGGGCCGCCCCGCGCCCAGCACCGGCCCACCGAGCACCACTCCACCAGGCGTTGCGTCATCGAACGTCACCTCACCCAGCGTCACCCCATCCAGCGTCACCCCATCCAGCGCCGACGCTGCTCAGCGCCCTGGCGGTGCCGGCGACCTTGAGAGCGTTGGCGACGCATGCGAGGAGGAAGACGAGCGTGAGGACGAGCGGCGGTCGCGATTCCCGAAGATTGGCTTCCTGGAAGAGTTCAGGAGGGAGCGTGCTGCGAAGAAGGCAGCCATCGAGTCGGCGCGATCGCGGCGAGGGCAACCGGAATTTCATCCCACCGGCCAGGGACGCGACCAAGGAGGTGGCGACCAGACGCACGGCGAAAGCTCGCACGGCGAAAGCTCGCGCGGCGGAAGCTCGCGGGGTGGAAGCTCGCCCGGTGAAAGCTCGGGCGGTGAAAGCTCGGGCGGTGAGAGCTCGCGGGGTGGAAGCTCGGGCGGTGAGAGCTCGGACTCGTCGGACGATCCGCCACCCTTCTGAGCACGGCTGGGTTCTTCTGAGTCCTGCAAGCTCTACCGAACCCGACCGGCTCTACCGAAACCGACCGGCTCTACCGAACCCGACCAGTTCTGCCGATTCCGACAGCCTGTGCTGAGGCCCGACGATCCCTTCTGGCGAAGATGGTCGCCTTACCCACCTGGCCTTGGGATTCTCACCTTGCTCGCATGGGGGCGCCCGAGAGCTCGTCGTACATTGAGGGAGGAACGAGCGCGATGACACCCGTGGCGTCTGCGACATTGACGGCGTTCACGGGTGCAGCCAACTCAACAGGATCAGCGAGTTCAGCGAGGCCACACCTGCGATCAAAGGAGACGCCATGGCCGGTCAGATCATCATCGACCTGTTCACGACCCTGGATGGGGTGCAGCAGGCGCCGGGTGGACCGGAGGAGGATCCGGAGGGCGGGTTCAGGTTCGGGGGTTGGCAGGCGCCTCTCATGGACGAGGCGGAGGGGGAGCAGGTCGAAAGTGGCGTGCGGACCATGGATGCGCTGCTGCTGGGCCGAAAGACGTACGACATCTTCGCGGCGTACTGGCCGCGCTACGCGGACGGCCCGTCCGATGGCATCGCCGCGGTCTTCAACAGGATCCCGAAGTACGTCGCCTCCCGCGGCACCCCCGACTTGCCCTGGGCGGCATCGCATCGTGTGGGCGCCGATCTTGCGGCGGAGGTGTCCGCCCTCCGGGACCGCCACAACAGCATCCACGTGATCGGGAGCGTCGACTTCGCACAGACGCTGGTGCGGGAGGGGATGTTCGACGTGCTGAACCTGTGGGTGTATCCGGTGGTCCTGGGCGCAGGAAAGCGGCTCTTCCCGGACGATGGACCACCGCTCGGGCTGAGCCTCCTCGAACCGCCCGTCGCATCGGGGCGCGGATGCGTGCTCCTCAAGTACGGCCCGGGCGGCCCCGTCGAGACGGCCGACATGGACGAGGCACTGCGCGAGCGCTGAAGCCCACGCCCATAGCCACAGCCAAAGCCGCGACCCCCGCAACGCCGACGTTCCCAACGTCAGCGTGCGGGGAAGCAACTCGGTGGGTGAACCCGTCCCGCTAGTGCGCGGGGTGCTTGCGTTCCAGCGCGGCGCCTTCGACATCGACGTTGGGCATGATCTTGTCGAGCCACTTCGGCAGCCACCAGGCTGACTTCCCGAGGAGGTGCATGAGCGACGGCATGATGAGCATGCGCACGATGAACGCGTCGAGGAGCACGCCGAACGCGAGCCCGAACCCGATGGACCGGATCATGGTCGATTCGGCGAACACGAACCCGCCGAACACGGACACCATGATGAGGGCCGCGGCGACCACGACGGCTCGGCCAGCTCGGAAGCCCTGCACGACAGCGACCCGCGCCTCCGCCCCGTGCACGTACGCCTCACGCATCCCGGAGGCGAGGAACAGCTGGTAGTCCATGGCGAGGCCGAAGAGGATGCCGACGAGGATGACAGGCAGGAAGCTCAGGATCGGCCCCGTCGCGTGCAAGCCGATGAGGTCCGCGAACCACCCCCACTGGAAGACCGCGACCACGGCCCCGTAGGTCGCGAAGAGCGACAGGATGAACCCGCCCGTCGCGATGAGCGGCACAAGGATCGACCGGAACACGAGGATCATGATGAGCAGCGACAGGCCCACGACCAGCGCGATGTAAAGCGGCAGCACCGAGTTGAGTCCCTCGGAGATGTCGATGTTGATGGCGGCCTGCCCTGCGACGCCGAGCGTGATGCCGTCTTCGATCTCGGGCAGCGCGCGAAGCTCGCCGACGAGCTGCTCGGTGGAGACGCTGTTCGGCCCCTCCGCCGGGATCACCTGGAACGCCGTGAGGCTCTTGTTGTCCGAGACGCCGATCGGGGCGACCGCGGTGACGTCATCGAGCGAGGCGAGCTTCTCACCGACAAGCACCTGCTTGTCGAGCACACCAGCGTCGTCGAGCCCCTCGGGCAGCGTCGCCGTGACCAGCAGCGGACCGGTCGCGCCGGCCCCGAACTGCTCCTCGGTGATCGTGAACGCCTGGTACGACGCCGACTCCTCAGGCTCCGACGAACCGTCGGGTAGGCCGACCCGCATCGACAGCGCGGGAATCGCGACCGTCAGCAGCACCGCAACACCGGCGAGCACCGTCACGATGGCGCGCCACGTCGGCATGGCCTTCAACGGCGGGGCGTGAGCTGCCCGCACCTGACCCGTCACGACGCCGACACCGCCGGTCGATGCCCCTTCCGGGCCAGAGCCGTGCAGCTTGCGGATGTGCGCCCGCCTGCGCTTGTTCAGCACCCGCATCCCGAGCTTCCCCAGCAACGCAGGCGTGAGCGTGACGGCGATGAGCACCGCGATCAGCACGCACACCGCGCCGGCCGTGCCCATGAGGCCGAGGAACGGGATGCCCGTCACGTTCAAGGCGAGCAGGGCCACGATGACCGTCGCCCCGGCGAACACGACCGCGTTGCCGGCGGTGCCGTTCGCGAGCCCGATCGACTCTCGCACGTCCATGCCCTGCATGAGCTGCTTGCGGTGCCGGTTCACGATGAACAGCGAGTAGTCGATGCCGACCGCGAGCCCCAGCATGATGCCGAGGACTGGGGTGACCGACGCCATCTGCACCACGCCGGAGAACGCGAGCACGCTGACGACGCCGATCGCGACGCCCACGAGCGCCGTCAGGATCGGGAGGGATGCGGCGAGCGCAGACCCGAGCAGCACAAGCAGCACGATGGCCGCGAAGACGAGGCCGATCGCCTCGCCGATGCCGAAGATCTGCGGGACGCTCTGCGCGATATCCGTCGAGAACGCCACGTTCACCCCGTCGACGGGGTGCGCTTCGAAGTACTCGATGACGCCCTGCTTCGCGTCCTCGCTCAGCTCGAGGCGAGGCTCCGTGAACGAGACGTTGACGATCGCCGTCGAGCCATCCTCCGAGACGAGGCTGATGCCATCCGAGAGATCGACGAGCTTCGCGCCGTTCTCCAGCTGCTGCAGCTGCGTGTCGATCTCAGCCTGCGACGCATCCAGAGTGGCCTGCTGATCGGCGATCGCCTGCACCTGCGTGTCGAGCTGCGCCTGCTGCGCGTCGAGCGCCTCGAGCTGCGCGGCCGGGTTCCCGGCCGCCTCGAGCTGCTGCTTGGCCGCGTCCAGCTGCGCCTGCGCCGCATCGAGCTGCGCCTTGCCGCCGTCGAGCTGGGCCTGGCCCGCGTCGAGCTGCGCCTGCCCCTCGGCGATCTGCGTGCGGCCGCTCTCGACCTGCGCCGCCTGGCCCTCCAGCTCGGCCGTCGCCGAGAACGGGTCGATGACATCGGCCACGTCGGTGAGGTCGCCGCGGTCGGCGATCACGGAGCTGATGTCAGCCCGCTGCGCCTCCGTCAGCGCCGACCCGTCCTCCGTGGAGTACACGACGGTGCCGGATGCACCCGCGAACGCCGGCAGCTGCTCCTCGAGTTCCGAGATGACCTCACCCGAGGCCGTGCCAGGCACGTCGAAGCTCGACGAGAGCCCCTTGAAGCCGATGAGGAACCCGCCGACGGCGAGCCCCAGGATCACCAGCCACGCCCCCACGACAACCCAAACTCGGCGGGTCGCGAAGGTCCCCAGGCGGTACAGCAGTTCGGCCATCAGCATCCTCTCGACGCGCAGGATCATGCGCGCACGCTCATTGCGGCGCCCGAATCGACCCGACTGCTCGATGGGCGCCGCCCTAGATCATACGCAACGTCTCGTCTACTCAGTTTGTGAATATGATGGCCGTCATGTCAGAGCGAGACGCCGGTGTCGAGGAGCGCGCGACCACCGGTCACAAGCAGGGCCCGGTGCGCAGCGAAGCTGCCCGCGTCGCGGTGCTCGAAGCCACGTCGAAGCTCTTCGCCGAACGCGGCTACGAGCGCCTCACCATGGAGGGAGTCGCCTCGGAGGCCGGCGTCTCGAAGCAGACCATCTACCGCTGGTGGCCCTCCAAGGGGGCCCTCGTCTCCGACTGCCTCCTCCAGGGGCAACTCTTCCCCAACCGCTTCACCGTGCCCAACACGGGCGAGCTTCGGGACGACCTCACGGCCTGGCTCGGCGCAGTCCTCGCACTCCTCGGCCAACCACAGGGCGAGCTGCTCGTGCGCTCGCTCATCGCCGCATCCGTCGAGAACGAGGACATCGGCAAGCGACTCCACGAGAGCCTCGGCGCCAGCCGATCCCTCACCGAACGCTTCCAGATCGCCATCGCACACGGACAGCTGGCACCGGATGCGCGCCTCGAGGAGATCGGCGAGGCCATCATCGGCGCGCTCCTGCTCCGAGCCCTGAGCAGGACCGAGTCGAGCGAGGACAGCATCCAGCGACTCCTGGATGCCGTGCTCGGCCCCGCCCAGCCGACGGGGCGCGCCGGGGCCTGACGCTGGCGTAGCCCCCGGCCCAGACCCAGACTCAGACCCAGACTCAGACCCAGGCACCGGCACCGTCACCGGCACCGGCACCGTAACCGTCACCGTCACCGTCACCGGGCCGGAACGCGGGTTAATGAGTCGGCTGGCCAGTCTCGCGCTCGTCGCGCTCCTCGCGCACCTCGGCGTCCCGGAACGCTTCCACCTGCGCCCGGAAGTGCTCGGTCTTCGCTTCCGCGATGTCCTGCGGGCGGTTGTCGGCGCTCGCGAAGAACTCGTTCCACCGCGAGCGCAGCACCTGCAGCACGAGGCGCGGGGTGACGTGCACTCGACGGTTGCGGGCATCCGCGTCGGCGAGCTGCACGAGCTCACCGGCGGCCGCCGCGGCGGCGTCCTCGGCGTCGACGACAGAACCGGCGTAACCCTTACCGACGAGCGCAGCCTTTCCAGTTCGCCCTGCCCCATTGCCTCCGCGGGTGTCGAAGGGCTCTCTGGCGTGGTCGACGCAGAGCTCCGCGACGCCCTTCGCGTGGTCGTACATGACGGAGTGCGCGGCACCCTCGATCTCCCACGTGGACGCGCGAGGCAGGAGGCGTTCCATGTCGCGCAGCCACTGGCGCGGCACGAGCGAGTCGTGCTCGCCCCGGATGAGCAGCGTGTGCGCCTGGATGCGCGGCAGCACGTCCTCGATCCGGTAGCGCATCATCCGAGGCAGCACGGCGGAGAACCAGCGGAATCCGCACAGCAGGTACGCCCCCGTGGCGAGCATCGCCACACGGAACGGCTCGCGCGCGGACGACTCGAGGAAGCGGAACGCGAGCTTGGGGAGCGACCGCTCGCGCGGGTTCGTGACGGGCCCGATGAGCACGACCGTGCTCAGCTCGGGACGTTGCGAGGCCAGCTCGGACACCACCTGCGTTCCCATCGAGTGGCCGACGAGCACGGGGTCCTCGAGCCCGAGCTCGTCGATGACGGTGCCGACCACGGCGGCGTACCGCTGGATGCTCATGGGCCGCTTCGGGTACGGGACGCCCGCGAACCCCGGGAGGTCGAGGGCGTGCACTGGCCCGAACTCGCCGAGGCCGGGAGCGAGGTTCTCGTAGTAGTTCGAGGCGACGCCGATGCCCGCGATGAGCACGAAGGCGCGGTCGCCGTCGGCGCCGATCGTCGACACGCGCGCGCGGACCTCGCCGTGGCGGATGTACCGGACGTCGACGCGCTTCCGCATGTGATCGCGGGCGGAGGTCGCTGCAGAGTCGGGGGCCACGGGCTCCACTGTAGCCAGAGCGAAAGGCCTCAGGACCGAGACCGCCTAACCGGGAGCCTCAGAACCAGGGGCCACGGAGCAGGAACCACAGCACCAAGTGCCTCTGCACGCGCGGCCCTGGGCGAAGGGCCTCGCCAGGTGGAAGGCGCACGCATCTCAGCGGCTTGCTACCGCCGCGCGTTCGTCGATGAGCTCGTTCAGCGCAGCCCGGTCGTCGATGTACTCCGCGTACACCCCGGCGCCCTCGGCGTCGTGCGTCTTCGCCGCCTGAGTGAAGAGCTCCTCCGCATACAGGGTGACGCATTTGCGCGGCCGCTCCTCGCCCGCGAGGATCTGCGCTGCCACTCCCACCCGCGCCGAGATCACCGAGTCGAGGAGCGTCCTGAGGCGTTCCGGCTCAGGCACCTCGGCCAATTCTCGGACCACATACGGGCAGTCGGAACCCCAGGTCCAATACCGGCTCCAGGACCCGATAGAACGCACAACTGCACCCGGCCTCGCCTCCGCCGGCCAGAACTGCAAGAGCACCCGCATGTTCGTTGCACCCTCGCCATCTTCGTCGTACTGGCATGCCGCCTCTGCATCCTCGACGACGTAGCGTGCACGCAGTTCAGCGCCAACGGGCAGTTCGAGCTGAACGTCTCCAGCACGCGCGAAGCCAAGCAACTCGGCGTCCGAACCTGCTTGGAGGGGGAACTCGGCCACGCTCTGCCACGCCTCGTCGAGTGGCGGCTCCTCGCTATGAAGGGTGATCACGGCGTCCACCGCGCCGTACTGACGCGGCACAGTGAGCGTCACGCCTTCGGGTCCGGCGTCCGAAGCCATCGTGATGCCGTACGTCGAATCCGGCGCGTCGCCGTCGTCTCCGAGGAACAGTTCGATCTGGGCGAAGTCGGCGTGCACGGTGCCCTGCCACGTAGCCCGCGGGCTTGTTGTCTTATCCATTGGAGAAGACTAGCGACCCGCAGAGCTTCATGTGAATCACGCTTCTTCTTCTCGCGCTGAGGGGACGCCGGCCTACTCTGCGTTCACGGCTCGGCGTTCACCGCTCTGCCTTCACTGCTCAACGAATCGGGCGCATGGCCGACCAGCGACACGTTCCAGCAGCACCACCTGCCCGTTCAGGATGCGCGGGCACGTCGCCCCGGTGACAGCTTCGATCCCGGCCCGGAGGAAGACGCCATGGCTCACGACAACCGCCGTGCCGCCCGAGGCCAGTAATGCAGCGAGCACGGCACCCGAACGCGCAGCGAGCTCCTCTGCCGTCTCAGAGCCGGGAAAGTCGCCGCCTGGCCAGCGCTCGGCAGCCTCGGCCACCGACATCCCCTCGGCCTCACCGAAGTCGCGCTCCAGCAGCCCAGCTTCGAAGACCGGCTCCCCGACGTCGAGGTGTGATCCGAGAATCGCCGCCGTCTGCGCCGCGCGCGTCAGCGGAGACGTGATCACGCTCCCCCACTGCGCGCGGGCGAGGAGTCGGCCCGCGGCGTCCGCCTGGAGCTCGCCGTGCGCGTCGAGCTCGATGTCGCTGCGCCCCTGCAGGCGGCGTTCGAGGTTCCAGGCCGTGCGACCATGCCGCACGAGTGCAAGCGTCACGCTGACGTCCGCGCGAACGTGCCGGCAAGCGTGCCGGCGGCGGAAGTTCGAGCATCCGATCGAGCGTCCGTGCTGGCGCCGGGGTCCGCGGCAGCAGGCTCCGGGTCTCCGCCGTAGACGCGGGCCCGCGCGACACGCACGACGACCAGGTCGCCGACCCTGGGGCGAACTCCGCGAGTCCGCGCACGCAGCCGCAAGCCGGCCCAGTCGAGCACGAGGTCGCTGCCCTCCGTGGTGAAGAGCGCCGACCTGACCGTCGCCAGGGCGGCATCGTCTCGGCCCGCGTCGATTCCCTGGACCTCGACCTGCACCTCCACCTCGACATCGCTCGGGAGGACGGCAGCCTGCACCGCGCTCCCGCTGCCCCGCTCCCCGAAGTCGAGCCGAGCCCGTTCCACGCGCAGCGGGTGCGCATCCGCTGCGAACCCGGCCGCACCAGAGACCATCGCGCCGTCGACGATCGTCGCGTCGGAGAGGAACTTCGCGATGAACGGCGAGGCTGGCCGCGTGACGAGCTCCTCCGGCGTGCCGAGCTGCTGGATGCGCCCCCCGTCGAGCACGGCCACCCGGTCGGCGAGGGCGAGGGCCTCGGAGCGGTCGTGCGTGACGTGCACCACCGTCAGGCCGAGCTCCCGCGTGAGGGTGTGCAGCTCGAGCCGGAGACTGTCCCGCAGCGGCTCGTCCAGCGCGGACAGCGCCTCGTCGAGCAGCAGCACCCGCGGTCGCGCCACGAGTGCGCGCGCGATCGCCACACGCTGCCGCTGCCCGCCGGAGAGCGTCGCCGGGTTGCGCTTCGCGTACCCCGAGAGCCCCACCATGTCGAGCACCTCGTCGACGCGGCGGATGCGCTCCGCCTTCGCGACTCGCGCGCGACGCAGCGGATAGTCGACGTTGCGTCCGACGTTCCAGTGCGGCCACACGGCGTGCTGCTGGAACACCATGCCGAGCTCGCGAGCCTCCGGTGGCACCGTCGCCCCGGACCCCGCAACCACTCGATCGCCGATGCTCACCTGCCCCGTGGTGGGCGCCTGGAACCCCGCGATCGTGCGCAGAAGCGTTGTCTTGCCCGACCCCGAGGGCCCGACGAGCGCGAGGAACTCGCCGTCACGCAGCGCGAGGTCGATGTCGTCGAGGCCGACGGTGCCGCTCGGGAAGCGGACGGAGACTGAGTCGAGGGTGACGGATGCCACGGGGTGCCCTTCTGGGAGATCGAACGGGACGGGAGAGCGGCTGGCGCGGGGAGTGCAACCGGCGCGGGGCTGGAACGGGACAGGAGCGAGGGATGAGCGAGGCAGGGGCCAGCGAGGCAGGCGCGATCGAGGCAGGAGTCAGCGAGACCGAGCGGTACTACTTCGGCGCCCGCGTGGCGATGCCGATGACGGCGACGCCGAGGAGCGCCACGATGAGCGACAGCGCGGCCGCCGTGTTGAATGCGCCCGCCTGCTGCAGGTTGAAGATCGCGACGCCGAGGGTCTGCGAACCCGGTGAGAGGAGCAGCACGGAGAGCGTCAGCTCGCGCACCGCGGTGACGGCGACGAGCACCGCCCCGGAGATCGCGGCGGGCGCCGCCATGCGGCTCGAGATGTCGAAGAGGGCGCGGATCCGCCCGGCTCCGCCGATCCTCGCGGCCTCCTCGGCGCTCGCCGGGGTGCTCGCGAGCGGCGCCGCCACGGCCTGCACGACGAGCGCAGTGAACGACGTGATGTAGGCGCACAGGATGAGCCACGGCGTGTTGAACAGGCCGATGTGCGGCGCGAGGACAAGCCATGCGACGGCGATGACGATGCCGGGAACCGCCTGCGGCAGCATGGCGAGCGCCCGAAGCGGGCCGCTGCCGCGCATCCGCGTTCGAGTGGCGAGTACCGCGATGCCGAGGCCCAGGAGCCCGCAGACGAGGCCCGCGAGCACCGCCAGCATTACCGAGTTCGTCGCCCCCTTGACCGCGTTGGCCGACGTCACGGCCTTCACGACGTTGTCGAGCGTCAGGTTCTCCGGGGTGAAGGCGAGACCGGGCGCTCGGAGCAGCGACTGCTGCAGCAGGGCGAGCAGCGGCAGCACCGTGACGGTGAGCACAAGCACCCACGTCACGACGGAGGTGAGGATGCGGCCCCGCCCGAGCGGCAGGAGCTGCGGCGCCGACGAGGACGAGTCGAGCTCCCAGCGACTCCTGCCGATGACGAAGTCGACGACAAGCGCCGCGAGGGCGAGTACCAGCAGGACGACCCCGATGGTCGCGACGACCGCGAGCGGCTCATCCACGGTGCCGGACTGCAGGTATCGGTAGACGAGCGTCGCGAGGGTCGTGTACTGCTCGGGGAGGCCGATGATGGAGGGGATCCCGAAGTCGGCGAGGTTGCCGACGGCGATGAGCACGAACGACGACAGCAGTGCGGGCCGCAGGAGCGGCACCGTGATCGTGAAGACGCTGCGTGCCGGGCTGGCCCCGGCGATGCGAGCCGCCTGCTCGAGGTCGGACGGCACCCGGCGCAGGGCGGCCGAGACGATGAGCATCGCGATCGGGTAGCTGTGCACCGTGAGGAGAAGGATCACCCCGTCTGCGCCGTAGATCGACCAGAGCGGGCCGCCGAACGCCTGCGTCCACCACAGGTTCACGGGGCTCGTCGGACCCGCGATGCCGAGCCACGCGATCGCCCCCACGAACGGCGGCACGAGCAGCGGCGTGAGCGCGAGAAGACGCAGGCCGCGACGACCGGCGAGGTCGGTGCGATCGAGCAGCACCGCGAGCGCCGTTCCGACCGCCACCGCACCGAGCGCGGATGCGCCCGCCGAGACGAGGCTGTTCGTGGCTGCCTCGACGACGTCGGCCTGCCAGAGGACGTGCAGTTGGGAACCGCCGGCCGCGAGCACGAGGATCGCGCCGATGGGCACGAGGACAACCGCGGCGACGGCGACCCAGAGCGCCAGCGACAGCCCGTGCACCCCGTCGAGCGCGTCCCGGCCCGAGTCGCGGGGCGCCGCGGAGGCGGTGCCGCTGCTGACAGCGGCACCGCTCCCGGGTGTTGTTGCGAGTGTGCTCATGAGAGGGACAGCGTGCCCGCTACAGGAACAGCGTGCGGAACTTCTCGACCGCGGCGTCCTGGCTGGCGCGGATGGTCTCGAGCTCCGGGGAGAGGATCGTGATCTCATCCATCGCCGGGGCACCCTCCGGGGTTCCGACGTCGGCGCGCACCGGCAGGTACGACTGGCTGACGGCGAGCTCCTGGCCCTCCGCGCTCACGAGGAAGTCGACGAACGCCTTCGAGGCGGCCTCCTCCTCGGTGTTCGCGAAGATGCCGACGGGCTGCGACACGTACGGCACGCCCTCCGTCGGGTACGAGACGGCGATGGGCGAACCCTGGGCGGCGAGCTCGCGGGCGAGGTAGTCGACGACGATCCCGACGGGCTGCGCACCCGTCGCGATGGCCTGGGAGACGGGGCCGTTGCTGTCGGCGATCACGGGCTCGTTCGCGGCGAGGTCGGTCAGCCACTGCTCGCCGAGCGCCGGCTCGTCGAGCCACACGGCGGCGTTGTACGCGGCCGCGCCCGACACGTCGGGGTTCGGCATGACGAGCTTGTTCGCGTACTCGGCGTCGGTGAGCTCAGCCCACGACGTCGGCGGCTCGGTGACGAGGCCCGTGTTGTAGGCGATGACGGTCGGGATGATGCGCGTGCCCGTGTAGTAGCCCTCCGGGTCGACGACGTCCTGGTTGAGCGACTCGACGTCGGTCGGCGAGTACTGCAGCAGCAGCTCGTCGGCGGCGTAGTCCTCGAAGGTGCCCGCATCGGCGGCGAGGAACACGTCGGCCTGAACGCCACCCGAGGCCTGCTCGGTCGCGACGCGCGTCGTGAGGTCGCCCGTGCCGGCGCGGAACACCTCCACCGTGACCTCAGGGTGGATCTCGGTGAACGCCGCGACGAGTGCATCCGCCTTCTCCTGCGGCTCGGACGTGTAGAGGGTGATGGTGGCGGCTTCGAGCGCGGATGCCGCCGAGGGGCTGGCGTCGCCGCTCGCCGCGGTGCTCGGGGAGCTCGCGCAGCCGGCGAGGAGGACGCCGGCGAGGCCGAAGGCCGCGAGCGCGGCTGGGGTGCGGAGGGAGTTCATGATGACCTAACTGTTCGAGGGGAGAGCGGGTCTGCGGGGGAAGGGCTGAGGGTGAAGAGCGGGGAGGGATGCTCGACGGCGACGCTGGAGGCGCTGACGCCGTCCGGCGTGAGGTGCACGAGCGAGAACATCGAGCGGTCGAAGCCGCTGACCGTTCCGGGTTCTGCGTCCATCACCTGGTGGTAGGCGAGCGCAGGCCCGACGGAGACGTGCACGCCCCGCATCGTGGCGGCAAGCGGATGGTGGAAGTGTCCGGACAGGATCATCCGGACGTCAGTGCCCTCGACGGTGTCGAGGAAGTCTGCTGCGTCGACGAGTCCGGCGCGGGCGAGCATCGGCAGCGGGGACCCGAGCGGCGGGTGGTGCATGACGACGATCGAGCCGGAGCCGAACGGCTGCGCGAGCTCCGCGTCGAGCCACGCGAGCTGCTCCGCGCCCAGCTGCCCGGGAGACGAGTCGAGCAGCACGAAGCGCCACTCGCCGACGTGCACGGCCCGTGGCACAGCAGTTCTGGGCGTGGCCGCGTCGGGCACGACGGTGTCGGGCAGGGCTTCGTCGGGCAGGGCTGCGTCAGGCACGGCTGCGTCGGGCACGGGCCCGTCAGGCACGGCATGCCCGGGCAGGATGCGCGCAGCGTCCCGGTCGTCGTGGTTGCCGAGCACCGTGAGCACTGGCACGCCCCACGCCGCTTCGAGCTCGAGGAGCGCCTCGCGAAGCGCCGGGTAGGCGCCCTCGTTGCGGCGTTCGATGAGGTCCCCGCTGATCACGATGGCCTCCGGGGTGACGCCTGCCGCTCTCGCGTAGTCGCTGGCCGCGTGCATCCGTCGAATGCCGTCGACCGCCCCGTAGAGGGGGGCGCCGACCGTGGCGTGGACGTCGCTCAAGTGGAGCACCGTGGTGCGGTTCTGCGCCGCGCCGATCGCTTCGGCGCCTGCGCCTGCGTTCGCCTCGGTGTTCACGTTCGTCGCGGTGCCTGCGTTCGTCGCGGTGCCTGCGTTCGTCGCGGTGCCTGCGTTCGTCGCGGTGCCTGCGTTCACGTCGGTGTTCACGTTCGCCGCAGTGCTCGCGTGCACGTCAGCGCTCACGACCGAACCGAGGCCGCCTGCGCGGCCTTGCTGCGAAGGGCGAGCACCTGCTCGTCGGTGAGCCCGTGGCGGCGCAGGTACGCTTCGGCACCGCCGAGCTCGCGGATGATGGCGAGCGCGTGCTCGAGGGCTTCCGGCGGACTGTCGAGGTGCAGGCGGAGGATCTCATCGCGCTGGGCCGCGGGATAGGCGGCGGCCACGGCGAGCGCGTACGGCTCGCGCACGGAGCGAACCTCGACGCCGGACAGCGCGTAGTCGGCCACGACGTCGGCCTCGCTCGCACCGCCCACGAGCTGGGCGAGGGCGACGACGAGCCCGGTGCGGTCCTTGCCGGCAGTGCAGTGGACGAGCACACCGCGTTCCGCGTTGGCGAGCACCGCGACGGCCTCGGCGAGCGCACCTCCCCGCCCCCGGAGGAGCGTCTCGTAGATGTCCTCGAGGCGTCCCGCGACGGGCGGCTCGCTGCCGTACAGCGGCACTTGTCGCACCGGGACGCCGTGCTCGCGCTGGCCGGACTCGGCGCGCTCGCGGAGGTCGAGGATGAGCGAGACGCCCAGGGCACGCAGCGCGGCCTCGCCGTCGGCGGCGAGCGCGTCCGGTGATCCGGCGCGCACGATCCAGGGTGATGTCGTGCTGGCTGCGCGGGCGTTGAACAGCCCGTCGATCTCGATTGCCCTCACGAGCACCTCCCGTTGCGTGGAATCCGGCCCGTTACATTGATTCCGCAGGGCCTGGAACGTTGTTACATCGGGAGTGTGACGAGCGAGAGTGAACGCGCGGTGACGGGCGTCGAGCGCGCGGATGAACTCCGGGAGACGAGTACGCGCAAGAGCTGCGGGACGGAGGACGACCAGCCAGATCGCCGCGCGCGCAGGTACCGGGGACTGCGCAGGTTCTGGACTGCGGAAGCCCGGGAGAAGGGTCAGGTCGCGCGGCGCCGTGCCGTGCAGTGCAGTGCCGTGCAGTGCCGTGCGGTGCCGTGCCGTGCCGTGCGGTGCCGTGCCGTGCCGTGCCGTGCCGTGCAGTGCCGTGCCGTGCCGTGCGGTGCCGTGCCGTGCGGTGGGGCGGAGTGGGGCCTGGTCCCCGTCCCGACCTACGCCCCCGTCCCGACC
>NZ_PSYC01000055.1:0-22352 GCF_002931515.1 Pseudoclavibacter sp. RFBG4
CCGCCCCCGCGTTCGTCGCCGAACTCCCCGCCCCCATCGCTCGCCTCGCGGAGGGTGTCGAGCTGCTCGACCCGGCGGATGCTCCCCTGTTGCGCTGGGGAATCCTCGGTGCCGGCCACATCGCGCGCAGATTCGCGCACGAGGTGCCCCGTCACACCCGGTCGGCGATTGCGGCGGTCGGGGCGCGCGAGCTGTCGCGCGCCGAGGCCTTCGCCCAGGAGCTCGACGTCGAGCGTGCGTACGGTTCCTACGCCGAGCTCATCGCGGATCCGAGCGTCGACGCGATCTACCTGGCAACCATCAACTCGACACACCACGAGCTCGCGCTCGCGTGCATCCGCGCAGGCAAGCCGGTGCTCGTCGAGAAGCCGTTCACGCTCAATGCCCGCGAGGCCCGCGAGGTCTTCGCCGCTGCAGAACAGCGTGGAGTGCTCGTCGTCGACGGCATGTGGACGCGGTTCCTCCCCCAGTTCACGGTGACGAGGCAGATCGCCGCCAACGGAATGCTCGGTCGCCTCGTCACCGCCCACGCGAACTTCGCCGGGATCATGGAGACCCCCGTCCCGCGCATCGTGGACGTCGAGCAGGGCGGTGGCGCGCTGCTCGACATCGGCGTCTACTCGGTCGCCGCGGTCCACGATCTCATGGGCTCGCCCGTCGAGGTCGCCGCGGCAGGCAACCTGCTTCCCGGGTACGCCGTCGACGGGTCCGCATCCGTCATCATGCGCACCGCGAGCGCCGTCGGCACGGCTCGGTGCAGTTTCGAGGGACGAGCCGCGTCGAGCGCGGAGTTCGTGTTCGAGCGCGGCATCGTCGAACTGCCCGGGGAGTTCTTCGTTCCGGGAATGCTCCGCGTGAGCGAGTTCGACCGCGACGGGTCCGGGGAGGCCACGGACGAGTCGACCGATGGCGTCAGCGGTGCCACCGTCAGCGAGTGGGATGCGACGGTGCCAGGCGGCTTCCAGTTCGAGGCCGCCGAGTTCGCGCGTCTCCTCGCAGGCGGGGCCACGCAGTCTCCCGTGATGCCCTGGCAGGCATCCATCGAGATCTTGGAAGTGCTCGACCAGGCCCGGGCCGCGGTTGGCGTCGTCTACCCGGGCGAGACGACCCCGTAGCCCTCCCGCTTGCCATGTCTCGAGGATGTGGTTACAGTGACAGCGGCTTGTCACTGCTTCCGCAGGCAACACCGCAGCTGTTTCGACGACGATTTCAGCAAGCGTGTTCCTAGGAGAGCAAGATGATCATTCGGCGGGTACTCAACAACAACGTTGTTGACGCGTTGGACGACTCCCTGCAGGAGGTCATCGTCTTCGGCAAGGGACTCGGCTTCCGCTCGAAGCCGGGCGAGCGCGTCGACCAGTCGCTCGTCGAGAAGGTCTTCCGGCTCGAGGACGACGCTGCCAGCCGGCACTTCGCCTCCATCGTCGACTCGATCCCGGCCGAGATCCTCACCGCCACCGCCGACCTCGTCGCCCGCGCGCGCGCCGAGTTGAGCGCGAAGATCAGCGACAGCCTCTACGCGAGCCTCGCCGACCACTTCGTGTTCGCCGTGCAGCGCGCCCGCGACGGCGGCGACTTCACCGTGCCGCTCGCCGTCGAGGTGCGCCGCTACTACCCGAGCGAGTACGCCTTCGCGAAGAGCGCCGTCGCCGAGCTCAACTCGCGCCTCGACGTCGACCTCCCCGAGGAGGAGGCGACGAGCATCGCCCTCCACGTCATCAACGCGCAGGTCGGCGGCGCCGCCGACAGCGCGGCCCGCCTCATGGAACTCACCCACTCGATCCTCGACATCGTGCGCCTCCACTTCGGCCTGCACTACGACGACGCCAACTCGTCGTACCTCCGCTTCGTCACCCACGTGCGCTTCTTCGCGCAGCGCGTGCTGCTCGGCGAGACCGTGCAACGCGACGACGCCGAGCTGCTGCGCATCCTCACCGAGCAGAAGCCGGCAGCGTTCTCGAGCGTCGACAAGGTGGATGCGTTCGTGAAGCGCAGCCACGGGCACGCGATGAGCGCCTCCGAGAAGGTCTACCTCGGCCTGCACATCGCGAACTTCCTCTGACACGGCACCGCCGCATCCACCCCACAGTTTTCAACACCCCAAGAATCCACCGCAGCGTGAGGGCAACCGCGTGAAGCCGGGATTCTCCCCAACCAGGAGACACCCCATGAAGTATGAGAAAGACGCCGCAGCGATCATCGCCGCAGTCGGCGGCGAAGAGAACATCTCCTCGCTCTACCACTGCGTCACCCGCCTGCGCTTCGGCCTGAAGGACAACACGAAGGCAGACCAGTCCGCGCTCACCGCGATCGGGCCCGTCGTCGGCGTCAACGACGCCGGCTCGCAGTACCAGGTCATCATCGGGAACGACGTGCCGCTGGTGCACAAGGCGATCGTTGCTGACCTGCCGCGCCTCGCGAGCTCCGAAGAGAGTGCAGCGGATGCATCCGCCGGCCCCAAGGGCGGCAAGCAGAAGCTGCACACCCGCTTCTTCGACTTCATCTCCGGCGTGTTCGCACCCATCCTCCCGGCCATCGCCGGCGCGGGCCTCCTCAAGGGTGTGCTCGCCCTCATCAACGCATTCGGCTGGGTCGACCCGAGCTCGCAGACGTTCCTCATCTTCTCGGCCATCGCCGACGCGGTCTTCTTCTTCCTCCCGATCGTCGTCGCCGTCTCGGCAGCGCGGAAGCTCAACGCGAACCCCTACGTCGCGGCGTCCCTCGGCGCGGTCCTCGTCTACCCGGCGCTCACGACCATGCTCAGCGCCGGCGAGCCGGTCGCGCTCCTCGGGGTCACGGTCACCTCGGTCTCCTACGCGTACTCCGTCATCCCCGTGCTGCTGGGCGTCTACCTCATGTCGTGGGCTGAGCGCCTCTTCACGAAGATCATCCCGTCGTTCCTGAAGCTGACCTTCGTGCCCATGCTCACGCTCGTCACGGTCGTCCCCATCACCCTCGTCGCCCTCGGCCCGCTGGGCACCTTCGTCGGCAACGGCGTCGCCGGTGGCATCAACTGGGCGCTCGACAACGGCGGCGCACCTGCCGGTTTCGTGATCGGCGCGCTGCTCCCGCTCATCATCATGACCGGGATGCACTACGCGCTCGTCCCGTTCATCCTGCAGAACCTCGCGACTCTCGGCTACGACAAGTTCCTGCCCCTCACCTACGTGCAGACGTTCGCGACCGCCGGAGCCGTCTTCGGCGTCTTCCTCCGCGCCAAGAACGCGCAGATCAAGGCACTCTCCCTCTCGACGACCTTCACGGCCCTCATGGGCGTCACCGAGCCAGCCCTCTACGGTCTCGCACTCCCGCTGCGCCGCCCCCTCATCGCATCCATGGCAGGAGCCGGCGTCGGCGGCGCCATCTCGCTCGGCTTCGGCGTGCAGGCCTACGTGCTCGCCGGCAACGGCGGCCTCCCCGGCCTGCCGGGCCTCGTCGGAGCCACCTTCGGGTGGGCGATCCTCGGCATCGTCCTCGCGTTCATCGTCTCGACCGTCGTCTCCGCCATCCTCGGCATCGACGAGTCGATCCTCGCCAAGGCCTCCCAGACCGTCGCGGCGAACGAGAAGCCGGCGGCCGCAGCCACCGCAACCACGGCGACGGATGCACCCCTCGCGCCCTCGAGCGGCGAGCTCATCGCCTCCCCCATGGCAGGCGAGCTCATCCCCCTCGACGACGTGCCAGACAAGACGTTCTCGCAGCGTCTCGTCGGCGACGGCGCCGCCATCCGCCCGACCAGCGGTCACGTCACGTCGCCCGTCACGGGTGAAGTCGTCACCGTCTTCCCGACCAAGCACGCCGTCGCCATCCGCAGCGACCAGGGCACCGAAGTGCTCATCCACATCGGCATCGACACGGTCTCCCTGCAGGGCCGCGGCTTCGAGGCGCACGTCGCGGAAGGAGACCGCGTCACCATCGGCGACCCGCTCATCGACGTCGACCTCGACGCGGTCAGCGCAACCAACGACACCGTGACGGTCATCGTCATCACCAACCTCGGCCTGCGCTCAATCGTGCCGGGCACCCCCGGCACGCGCGGGAACGGCGACGCGCTCATGCACGTCCTCTCCACCATCGACGCCGAGGCCAGCCGCAAGGAGGCAACCGCATGACACGCACCACGGAGCAGCGCACCGCAACCGACCCGAGCCCGCACGGAGCCTCCGGCGCCTTCCCCAACGGATTCCTCTGGGGCACCGCATTCGCCGCGAACCAGGTCGAGGGTGGCTTCGACCAAGACGGCAAGGGCCTCTCGCAGGCCGACGTCATCCCCTTCCGCAAGACCGGCGACTACGTCGACATCACCTCGCTCATGAAGGCGACGGATGCGCAGATCGCCGAAGCCATCGCCACCCCGGGCGCAGCCGGCTACCCCAAGCGCTCGGCAAGCGACTTCTACAACCGCTGGGAGGGCGACGTCGAGCTCTTCGCGGAGCTCGGCCTGAAGTCACTGCGCATGTCGATCGCCTGGTCGCGCATCTTCCCCAACGGCGACGACGCCCAGCCCAACGAGGAAGGCCTCCTCTTCTACGAGCGTCTCTTCACGCGCCTCCGCGAGCGCGGCATCGAACCGGTCGTCACGATGTCGCACTACGAGATGCCCCTGCACCTCGTCACCGAGTACGGCGGATGGTCGAACCGCGCCGTCGTGGGCCTCTTCGAAACGTACGCGAGGACCATCCTCACGCGGTACCGGGGACTCGTGCGCTACTGGCTGACGTTCAACGAGATCAACACGACCCTCATCGAGCCGTACACGGGCGGCGGCATCATCGAGCGCGAACCCGAGGACGGCGTCGACCCGCGCCAGGTCGGCTACCAGGCGCTGCACCACCAGTTCGTCGCGAGCGCCCTCGCCACGAAGGCCGCCCGCGAGATCACCCCGGATGCGCAGGTCGGCTGCATGCTCGCCCGCATGGCCCACTACCCGGCCACCTCGGCGCCCGCCGACATCGTGCGGGCCCAGTGGGACAACAACATGAACCTGTTCCACACCGACGTGCAGGTGCGCGGCCGGTACTCGGGAACCGTGCGGCGCTTCTGGCGCGACACGGGCATCCACGTCGCCATGGAGCCGGGCGACGGGGCGCTCCTCGCCGCCAACACGGTCGACTTCATCTCGTTCAGCTACTACATGAGCCTCGTCTCCTCCGTGAGCCCCGAGCAGTACGGCGCAACGGGCGGCAACCTGTTCTCGACGATCAAGAACCCCCACCTGCAGACCACCGAATGGGGCTGGCACCTCGACCCGGAGGGCCTGCGGTATGTGCTCAACGATCTGTGGGACCGCTACCAGGTGCCGCTGTTCATCGTCGAGAACGGGCTCGGGGCGACAGATGCGCTCGAAGGGTCCGGCGACGACCGGGCCGTGCACGACGCGTACCGGATCGACTACTTCCGCCAGCACCTGCAGCAGGTTCGGGAGGCCATCGAGGACGGCGTCGACCTGCTCGGCTACACGTCGTGGGGCGGACTCGACATCGTGAGCGCCTCCACGTCGCAGATGACGAAGCGGTACGGGGTCATCTACGTCGACCTCGACGACGAGGGCGCCGGCAGCGGCGACCGCGTGCGGAAGGACAGCTTCCACTGGTATCGGGAGCTCATCGCCTCGAACGGCGCGACGCTCGAGGCGCTGCCCGCAACCGGCGCGTAGGCACCGGCCGTCGACCACGGCCGTTCGTCCCGAGAGGGCCGCCATGCGTGCATGGCGGCCCTCTTCTGCCGCGCGGCATCGGCCAGCCGGTCGATACGCTCGAAGCCACGCCCTGGACCGCGGCCTCTCCCAGTGAGGGGCAGCAGGTATTGGGAGGACGGGGAAGAAGCGGGCAGGCCGCTTACGCGGAGAGCTGCGTGCCGTCGAGCTTGGCGTCTTCGGCGGCGCGATCGAGCGCACGCGAAACGGACGAGCTGCCGACGCCGAGCACGGTCGCGATGCGCTGGATGCTGTGCCCTTGGGCGCGCATGTTCAACGCCTGCTCTGTGCGCTCGGGCGTCATCACGGACGGGCGGCCGCCGACGCGGCCCTGGGCTCGCGCGTGCGCGAGCCCGCGCTGTGTGTTCTCCCGAATCGTGTCCACGCGGAGCTGCGCGAAGGCGGCGACGATGCCGAACAATGCGCGCCCCATCGGCGTGGTCGTGTCGATGTCGGGCTCAGTGAGACTCTTGATGTCGATGCCGCGATCGTGCAGCTCACTGATGGCCTGAATGGCCATCGTCTCGCTCCCCGCGATGCGGTCGAGACGGCGCACGACGAGGGTGTCACCCTCGCGCAGATAGTCGAGGCAGGCGAGCCACTGCGGCCGCTTGGCGGTGCCCGTTCCGGCGCCGGGTCGAGTGGCCTCCAGACACTGCGGGGCCCAGCGTCGCAGAGTCCGCGCCGCAACGCCCGAGTGCTCCGCTAGACGCGTCCACGGCACGCCGTCCTGGTGTTGGCGCACAAGCTCGGCTTTCTGCCGGTCGCTGAGGTGCGCCATGATCCCTGTCAGGCCCGCTCGACGTGCTCGGCCAAGTGCCGATAGATCGTGGGCCGGGACACCCCGAACGTGTCGGCAATTTCCTGCACTGTGTGGCCGCCTTCGAGAATCAGCTTGCCAGGCTCTCGGTATTCATGCTTCACTACTAGCGTGTCTCGTATACAAGCTCGACAGGATGCGCAACTGACGCGCGCAGTGCTCCCGTTGGTAGTTCTGCAACTTATTCAGCAGGAGGAGTCCTACGGGTATGAGTTGGTCGAGCGCTTGACGGCGCTCGACCTCGAAGTCAGTACGGGGTTGGTATATCCCGTCCTGAACCGGCTCGAACGGGACTCTCTCGTCACGACGTTCTCCAGGTCGTCGCCGAGTGGCCCACCTCGTAAGTACTTCGCGCTGACGGATGCAGGCGAAATTGCCCTCGCGGTCGCCCGACATCAGTGGGAGCAAACTGCTACGGCCGTGTCCGAAGCCATCGAACTCGAAAGGCAATGAGCATGTCACACTTCACTCAAGCCAAACATTCGACATCCATGCGCGCATCCATGTATTTGCTTCGTCTGGACTGGCACCTCGAGGGAGTCGTCTCTGCCTCCGAGCGCAGGCGCATCCTGAGAACGCTGCGCGACGAGATTGACACGGATGGGCGGCCGGTGCAAGCGGTAATTGCCGACCTGGGTGCCCCGCGAACACTTGCAGCACGCTATGGCGAGGGAGGATGGATGCGGCCGCTCTGGTCAATCGGCACGTTGACTGCCGCGGCAGCGCTCGGCACGTACTGGGTCGTGTTCCTCTCGTTCGCGGGGGGCATGCTGGCGGTGGTGGATAGCGTTGCACCGATGAAGGCGGAGGCAACCTTCTTCTTCGTGCCCGTCAACGCGTTCTCGAATGATCAGGGCTTCGGCATTGGGTGGTCGGGGGGATGGGAATGGCTCGTCGTGCCCATCGTCATCATCGCCATCTTCCTGCTCGTCGGCGCAAGGGTCTGGCGCCTATTCCGTCGCGACAGAACGACCACCGAGTAGATCGAAGGATCAATCGGTGATGGCGGGGACAACCACCACTCCCCAAGGTCGATGACAGAGATCGGCGTCACTGCGCCGCCACGAGGCGAATTGACTCACGCATTAGACAGGACATACATCGCCGTGATCACGGCGACATTTGCGGCTGTGATTCACAGACGTTGACGGCGTCCGGCTCAACCTCTCCCCCACAAACGATCGTTTGCGGGGGAGCAGCTGCCGGGCCATGCTTGTGGGAACGAGCCGAGCGCGACGCCGAGGAGCAAGCTGATGACCGTCCGTCTGGACAGCCCGAAGCGGATGACCACGATCTCGTACCGCCTGCACGACGCGGCCGATTTCGAGACCTCCAAGGGTGGCTATCTCGTGAGGCCAACGTCCTGCGAGGTGAAGTGGTTCTCCGGTGCAATCGGCAAGATCGAGGTGACGGGAAACGTCGTCTCTCGCAAGACGGGACTCGTGGGCAACCGGCTCATCAGCGAGACGTTCATCATCCACGCGGCCAGCGAGGGGGAAGACGTGAACCCGAGCCAGGCCTTCGACGGCCCCGACGTAGTCGTGGAGATCTTTCAAGCCGCAGTCGCGCTCGGCGAACGCGGTTCCATTGACTGATAGCAGGACGGCGGTCACTGACCGGTTCCGGCAGCGGCTCGGGCATCCAGGCTCTGGCACTGGAGGTCAGCAGCTGACATCACTCGCCCCATAGACCCGAGCGGTCTGGTCGAAGCGGGAGCGACCCATGGCCTGCGATCTCGGTCCAGTCACCGTCATAAACGATCAGTTTCGAGCGATTGCTGAAATCCACAAGACCGCATCCGCACCGCTTTCAGAGACCCAGTCTCAAGGTCGTACTACGACCGGAAACGAGCGCAAGGCAAACGCCACAACCAAGCACTCGTGAGCTCTCGCGAGACGACGCTGCGACGTTCTCTACGCAATACTCCGAGACGGCACCATCTACCAGCCACCTATGGCTCCTGCCGCTTGACAAGACCATCGGCCCTCCTCATCTGAAACGGACCCCAATTGCCCGCCTCCCCCCAGCGCCGCCGCTTCGCGCTGTTCGTGCTCTTCTTCCTGCCGGGCATCACGATCGCATCCTGGGTGACCCGCACCCCCGACGTCCGGGATGCGCTCGGCGCGTCGACCGCGGAGATGGGGCTGATCCTCTTCGGCCTGTCGGTCGGGTCGATGGTCGGCATCCTCAGCTCGGGCCGGCTCGTCAGCAGGTTCGGCGCGCGCCCTGTCATCGCCGTCGGCATGACCCTCGTCGCGGCGAGCGCGCTGACGATCGGGGCGGGTGCGGCGCTGGCCTCCGGCATCGTCGTGGCCCTCGGGCTCGCCCTCTTCGGCCTGGGCATGGGCGGCGCAGAGGTGGCGCTCAACATCGAGGGGGCTGACGTGGAGCGGCAGCTCGGCAAATCGACGCTGCCCGCCATGCACGGCTTCTTCAGCCTCGGCACCACCATCGGCGCAGTCGGCGGCATCGTCGCGACCGCCACATCCTTCCCCATCCTGGCGCACCTCAGCATCGCCGCCGTGGTCGTCGCGGTGGGGCTCGTCGCCTCCATCCGCCTCCTTCCCCCGGCTACCGGCAGGGCGGCGCTCGAGGCGAGCACCGTTAAGGCAGATGCGCCAGCCAGCAGCCCGCTCTGGCGCGACAGGACGCTGCTGCTGATCGGCGTCATCGTGCTCGCGCTCGCCATGGCCGAGGGCAGCGCCAACGACTGGCTCCCACTGGTCATGGTCGACGGGCACGGCTTCGACGCGGCCTGGGGCTCCGGCATCTTCGCGGTCTTCGCCCTGTCGATGACCGTCGGACGGTTCGTGGGCGGCTCGTTCGTCGACCGCTTCGGGCGGCCCGCGGTGCTGTGCGCGAGCGCGCTGATCGGCGCGGCAGGGCTCGCGCTCATCATCTTCGTCGACAACCAGGCGGTCGCCGCCTGCGCCGCGATCCTGTGGGGCCTCGGCACGGCACTCGGCTTCCCTGTGGCGCTCTCGGCCGCTGGCGCATCGGGCGACCGGCCGGATGCGCGCGTCGCGTTCGCCGCGACGCTCGGCTACATCGCGTTCCTCGTCGGGCCGCCAGCGCTCGGCTTCCTCGGCGAGGACTTCGGGCTCAGGTCCGCGCTCATCGCCGTGCTGACCCTCGTCGCCGTAGCGGCCGTCGCGAGCTGGCTGGTCGGCCGCGGGGCACCGCGGCAGGAGGGCTCCGACGTCGCAGTCGCACCGCGATCGAGCTCCGAGAACTCGACCTCGCAGCGCTGAAGACGCCGGCGCTCGTCAGCTACCCGGTTCGTTGCGACACAGGCGGATTCAAGCCGCCCGCCGGAACGCCTGCGCGTTCGCGACGACGACTCCGACGATGACGATCGCCCCGCCCACGAGCTGCCCGATCGTGAACGGCTGGCCGGCCAGCAGGGTGAACGCGACCGTGAACACGGTGATCAGGTTCAGGAACACCCCTGCTCGGGCCGCCGGGATGACGGCGAGCGCGCGGTTCCAGAGCAGGTAGGACAGCACCGACGGGAACACTGCGATGAGCAGCAGCGACGTGAGCGCTTCCGCTGAGACCGGGAGCTGCGGGCCGCCCGTCGCGAAGGTGACCGGCGCGACGAGGAGCACGGTGATGACCGCCTGGATCGACGTCGAGGTGATCGGCGGCAGCGGCGGCGATCGGCGGCCGATGATCGTGTAGGCCGTCCAGATGCCGACGGCGCCGAACATGAGCAGCTGCCCGATCCCGAACCCCGCCTCCAGGAACGCGCCGACATCGCCGCCGCTGACGACGACGAACACGCCGACGAGGGCGATCACGACGCCCCAGACGCCGGTGCTGGTGAGGCGCTGGTTCAAGAAGACTGCGGCGGCGACCGCGATCACGGCGGGGTTGAACGCGTTGATGAGGGACGCGCTGAAGGCGTCGCTGTACTGCAGTGCGGCGTAGAGCGTCAGGTTGTAGCCGACGAGCCCCGTGCAGCTGAGGGCGAGCAGCCACGGCCAGGCTCGCAGCACCTCACGCCATTTGGGACGCTCCACGAAGTGCGCGATCGCGAGCAGCGGCACGGCGGCGAGCGTCCAACGCCACAGCACGAGGCTGAGCGGGTCCATGGTCTTGAGCACCGCCTCGCCGACGATGTAGTTGCTCGCCCAGAACAGGGTCGCCCCGAGCAGCGACAGCACTGCGATCACCAGCGAGCGACGAGCGGATGCGTCCTGCGCCGCACCCAACGAGCCCACACTCACGAGCACCCCCCCTGACCCGGGCAGCGGAACGCGGCTCGACCACGTCAGCCTAGCCAGGCGGTACCGCGAGTGCGGTCGCTTCGCACCGGGCGGAACCTGGCCGCGTGCTTCTAGCATCCACGAAACGTACAACGGGTGTTATACACTCGATCATGGTCAGAATCACCTGGGACCCTGACGCGGTCGCGCATATGCGCGACCGTCACGGAGTCGAACCCCACCAGGCTGAGGAAGCGCTCGACGACCCGGAGGCCCTCCTCCGCTCACCGGACCCAGTAAGTCGATCCGGCAGATCAGACCGGTACATCGGACGGAGCACATCGCTTCAACAGCTACTTGTGGTGATCGTGATCAGGCACGATGGACGCCTCTTCGGCGGCAACGCCTGGCCTGCCAATGCTTCCCATCGAAAGCTCCACGAAGAACGGCGAGACAATGACTGACGCACTCCCCCAGGACGCACGCGACGCGATCCGCGCCGAGCTCGAAGCGGACAGCCCCGAGTATCGAGAGACCACCGCTGAGGGGCAGTGGACGAAACCCAACCATGGGCCATCTCCGCTCTTGACGCTCCGGGTACCCGCGGAGACGCTTGAGGCACTGCAAGCACTTGCGGCGAAGAATGGCGTGTCGCTGTCGACACTCACTCGAGGGTTCATCTTGGAGGGGCTCGCCGCGCACCAGGGCGACGATCTGCGCGTCGCGATCGAGCGCCTCGAGCGTGACCTCGCAGCTGTGAAGGCGCGCGCCCTCGCGAGTTGAGGAGACCTGGCGCGAGTCGCAGCGGGGCCCAGTCGCGTTCCCGTAGCGTTGCTCGAGTGAGAACCGTTGGCGTTGACCTGGCCGCCGAGCCCACCCGGACGGCGCTCGCCGCCATCGAGTGGGGAGCGGATACGGCCCGTGTGGCCGAGCTGCGGCTCGACATCCACGACGCGGACATCGTCGCTCTGTCGGTGGATGCGACGAGCATCGGCATCGACTGCGCGTTCGGCTGGCCCATCGAGTTCGTCGAGTTCGTGACGGCGCACGCAGGACGGGCGACGGGGGCGCGCACGCACTCCGGCATCGACCTGCGTCGGCGTCTCGCCTACCGAAACACGGACCGGGTCGTGCGCGAGCGCACGGGGCGGTGGCCGCTGAGCGTATCCACGGACCGGCTCGGCATGACGGCCATCCACTGCGCCGAGCTGCTCGAGGCGTTCGAGTCGACCGGCGAGGAGGTCGACCGCTCCGGCGGCGGACGCTTCGCCGAGGTCTACCCCGCCGCGGCCCTGCGCGCCTGGGGGCTGCTCACTCCCGGGTACAAGACGAAGCCGGAGGCGCGCGTCCTGGCGGCGGCGGCGCTGCTGGATGCGCTCCCCTGGCTCGAGACGACCGACGAACAGCGAACGCTCCTCGGCCGCTCCGACGACGCCCTCGATGCCCTCGCCGCGTCACTCAATGCACGCGCCCACGCGCTCGGCAAGACGCTGCCCGTCGCACCAGAGCTGCTCGACGCCGCGAAGCTGGAAGGTTGGGTCGCCCTGCCGACCTGCTCCATCGCCGAGCTGGCACCCCACGCCTGACGCCTGACTCCTGACTCCAGCCGGAACCGCCGCCGAGCGCTCAGCCGCCGCACCTAGCATCAGCGCATGACTCGAGCTGCGCGCAACTGGTTCACCGAGGGCGGGCGGGCCTACGCCGACTTCCGCCCCAGCTACCCCTCGTCGCTGGCCGCTGAGCTGGCCGAGCTCACGCCGAGCACGGACCTCGCCCTCGACGTGGGCTGCGGGAACGGCCAGTTCACGACCACCCTCGGCGACGTCTTCGAGAAGGTCGTCGGCCTCGACCCGAGCGAGGAGCAGATCGCCAACGCCGCGCCGCATCCGCGCGTCGAGTACGTGCAGGCGCCCGCCGAATCGCTGCCGAGCAGCATCCACGACGACTCCGCCAGCCTGGTCAGCGTCGCCCAGGCCGCGCACTGGTTCGACCTGCCCAAGTTCTACGACGAGGTCACCCGAGTGAGCGCCGACGGCGGCATCCTCGCACTCCTCTGCTACGGCATCCTCCACGTCGACGACCCGGCGATCGACGACCGCGCCCAGCGTTTCTACGCCGACGACCTCGGAGCGTACTGGCCGCCGACGAGGCGCCTCGTCGAACGCGAGTACCGCGACCTCCCCTTCCCGTTCGAGGAGCTCGAGTTCCGCGCCCCCAGCATCGAGAAGAACCTCACGCTCGATGCGCTGCTCGGCTACTTCTCGACCTGGTCGGCCGTCCGCGCTGCCCGCGAGGCCGGCCGGGAGCATCTCCTCGAAGACGTCGGCCGTGACCTCGCCGAGCTCTGGGGCGACCCCTCGACCGAGCGCCGGACGACCTGGCCCATCGGCGGTCGGGTCGGGCGAGTGAACCGGTAGCGCGGGCCCCGCATCCGCTCGGCAAAGCTGAGTAGCATGCCGACCATGCCCATCAGACTCGAGAATGTCGGCATCGCCGTCCGCGACCTCGAAGCGACCATCGCCTTCTTCACCGACCTCGGCCTGACCGTGCTCGGCCGCGACGAGGTGAGCGGCGAGTGGGCGTCCACGGCCGTCGGCCTCGACGGGAACCACGCGAAGATCGCCGTGCTGCAGACACCGGACGGACACGGACAGCTCGAGCTCTTCGAGTACCTCAACCCCGAGGCCATCGAGACCGAGCCGACGCTGCCCAACGAGATCGGCATGCACCGCGTGGCGTTCTCCGTCGACGACCTCGACGCCTCGCTCGCCATCGCCGCCAGGCACGGCTGCCATCCGCTTCGCGGCGTCGCGAACTACCAGGACGTGTACAGGCTCACCTACCTGCGGGGGCCGAGCGGCATCATCGTGATGCTCGCTCAGGACCTCACGAAGAGCTGACACGCCGCGCAGCAAGCCCGACCCCGGTGCCCGGATCGCCGACGAGGGGAACCGAGGACGGAGACCGAGCCGGAGACCGAACCCCGACCGTTCCCGCCACCTCCGCAGCGCCGCCTACCGTGACCAGCATCAGTGCAAAATCGTCCGAAACCGAGCGCAGGCTGCCCCAGCGGGCCGAATCTGCACTGATGTTGGTCAGCCGCCGACCGGAGCTCCGTGCTCAACGCGAGCCTCGTCATGGAGCTCCGCGTGAACTCATCCGTGATCGCGCGCCCGACGATCGGGGCGCTCGGGGTTCCGCGATCGGTGCCGTCGGCTACTCACTCGCCAGGTACTGGGCGAACGAGACGGGCGTCCTGCCCGTGACCCGTTCGACGTCGACCGAGACCCTCGACAGCTCACCGCTCGCGATCGCCGTGTACGTGCTCACCCAGGCATCGTTCTGCCAGGGCGGCGCGCCCCACTTCGCCCGCGACGCGTACGCCTCCTCGAGCGTCTCGTCGTGGAACGTGACGGCGGTGCCGCTCGCGTGAGCGATCGCGTCGGCGATCTCGGCCGCGCTGAGGGCCTCAGGTCCGGTCAGGTCGTAGCTCGCACCCTGATGCGCATCCGGCGCAAGCATCACGCTCGATGCGACCGCGGCGACGTCGGCGCGGCTCACGATCGACACACGTCCGTCTCCCGCGGGGCCGCGCAGCACGCCGTCGTCGCCCACGAACATGGGCATGACGTCCATGTAGAAGTTGTCACGCAGGAACGTCCACGCCATCCCCGACGCCTTGAGGTGCTCCTCCGTCGCGAAGTGGTCTCGCGCCAGCGTGAACGTCGAGTCCGGCGATGCCCCGAAGAACGACGTGTAGACGACATGCTCGACCCCGGCGTCTGCCGCCGCGTCGATGAACGCGCGATGCTCGTCGAGACGAGTCTCGCTCTCGGACGCCGACACCATGAAGAGCGTGCGCACGCCGCGCAGGGCGGCCGTCGATGCGGCACGATCCGCGTAGCTGAAGGGCGCGACGACGCAGCCGGGCAGCTGGGGCGCCTTCGCCGGCGTGCGCGCGAGGAGGAGCTGCAGGGCTCCCGCATCCGCAAGCTGCCAGGCGACGCGTCCGCCGACAGCGCCCGTGCTGCCGGTCACCGCGACGCGCTCCGCACGTGAGTCGCTCATGCCGCCCTGCTCTCGTCGTACCGCAGCTGCGCATCCCCGACATCGGACATGTGCTCGGCCGCCCAGTCGGTGAGGATGCGGAGCGGGCCGAGCAGGCTGCGGCCGACCTCCGTCAGCTCGTAGTCGACGCGGGGCGGCACCTGCGGGAAGACGGTGCGCGTGACGAGGCCATCGCGTTCGAGGCCGCGGAGCGTCTGGGTGAGCATCTTCTGCGAGACGCCATCGACGGCCGCCTGGATCTCCGAGAATCGCTTCGGCCCATCGTGCAGCGTGCCGACGACCAGCACCGTCCAGCGATCGCCGATCCGATCCAGCAGTCGCCGCGACGGGCAGTCTCGGACGTACGGGTCCCACAGCGGCTCGGACATGGCCCACCCTTCCTCGGAGTATCCACAGGTTACCCAGTTACCAGTGGAGACTCAAGAGGTGCGCAAAGGGCACTTCGCGGTAACCGACTCCCCGCAAAGTGCCTTCTTCCCCTCCCCGCAGTCGGTCTCCTACGGTGACCTTCGGCGGCTGAAACGGCCGCCGCGACGAAAGGACCATCATGGCCAAGATCACCATCCTCGGCGGGACCGGATACGCCGGCAGCCACCTCGTCCGGGCGGCAGCCGCCGCTGGACACGAGGTCACCTCGTTCAGCCGCTCGCGCCCCGCAGAGCCGATCGACGGTGTCAGCTACGTCAACGGCAGCGTGCTCGAGGACGGCACGCTGGAGCATGCGATCGATGGGGCCGAGGTCGTCGTCTCCGCACTGGCACCCCGCGGCGAACTCGAGGGACGCACCCGCGGACTCCTCGCGAAGGCCGCCGAGCTCGCGGCTTCCAAGGGAGTGCGCTTCGGCGTCATCGGTGGCGCCGGCTCGCTGTTCGTCGCCGAGGGTGGCCCGAGGCTCTTCGACACGGAAGGCTTCCCGGATGCGGTGAAGCCCGAGGCCTCCGAGATGGCGGGCGTGCTCGACGACCTGCGCGCATCCGCCCCCGAGCTCGACTGGTTCTACGTGAGCCCTGCCGCCGCGTTCGGCGCCTGGGCGCCGGGCGAGGCGACCGGCGAGTACCGCATCGGCGGCGACGTGCTCCTCACCGACGCGAACGGCGACTCGAACATTTCCGGTGCCGACTTCGCGACGGCGATCGTCGCCGAGATCGACACGCCCACCCACCGCCGCGCCCGCTTCGGCGTCGCGTACTGACTGACGTTAGCCCCAGCCTCACGCCGCTTGCAGCGTTCCACATCCAGTCGCAGACCTGGGGGTTGCGCATGCTCGTTGCTCAGCAAGCATGCGCAACCCCCAGGTCTCCGGGCGGACAGACAGCCCGGCGTCATCTGGCGACGCGAAGCGCCCGAACCCGGAAATGGGGTTCCGTCCGATGCTACGCCTCGCTATGTACCGAGTCAGCGACCGCGCGTCGAGTCCCGACGCTCCGCGCCGCCTTCCGCAGACCGGCTTCGACCGCTAGCAGCAGCAGAGCCAGGAACGCGCATCCGCTCACGACGAACAGCGCCCCCGACCAGCCCGAGTGGTCACCACCGCTGGTTCCGAAGCCGTCTGCGATCGACATCCCGATCGAGAACGACGCCCAGAAGTAGGGTGGCGCGCCCAGCATCAGGATGAGAAGGCCGCACACGGCACTCCCCCGCCACGTTGCCTGGCGACGAAGAGCGAGCAGCAGGTTCCCCAGGCTGAGCGCAGCGCCGATCACCGCGAACGCCACGACCCACCCCACCGCGAACGGCTCGTTGGCCGCAGCCGCGTCTCGATAGATCTCAGGCAGGGTTCGGTCGGGAACCGCGGCAAGCGGGTTCAGCACGAGGACCTGCAGCGCGCCGAGCGCCACGTATGCGAGGGCGAGCAGGGAACCAGCGCAGCCGATCGCGATGGCCGCGGCCGACCGCTGTGCTTTCTCGATGCTCATGCGAGCGAGACTACCGATCGCCGGAAGAGACCGCGTCACCATTCAGACGAAGAACAGCGCGACCGCGAAGCAGCCAGCCGCGAGCGCGAAGTGCAGCGTCGCCATCTTGCGGCTCGCCTTCACCTCCCCGGTCGTGAGACGCGCGTAGACCTCGCGGAAGCGCTCCCGGGGGCGATCCTTGAACAGGATGCCGAGCACAAGCGCGAACACGGTCGGCACCGCGTAGATCACCGTGTAGGCCGCGAGCGCCGCAACCGCCGTCGGGGCGGAGACCTCGGCGTCGATGAGGCGCTCCACGGCAAAGAACATCGGGAACGCGTTCGGCAGATCCGCGACCGTCGCGACGACCCCGAGCGGAAACGCGGTGGCCGGATTCACCCAGCGCAACAGCGGGTAGCCGCGGCGCTCGCGAGTTCGGAAGCGCCGCACCCCGAAGACGAGAAACAGGATCCCGAAGCCGAGGAAGATGATGCGGCGCATCCACGTGGCGAGGTCGTCGACGAGCGTCCCGGCGAAGCTCGCCCCGAAGTACACGAGCATCGTCAGCCCGAAGAAGGCGGCCGCTGCGCCCGCCGCGTAGACCCAACCCGTCGGGACCGGTCGCTGCACGGTGAGCAGGATGAGGATGACAACCGCGATCGTCGACAGGTTGAGCGAGTCGATGACGGCGAGGCCGATGAGCGCCGCGACCAGACCGCCGCTCACCCCTCGCTCCCCCGCATGCCGTGGACTCTACCGGGCGGGCCGTCCGCTGACTCGCCTCGCCGGCCGCGATGCCCGCCGCGCCTGACCAACTTCAGTGCTCATTCGGCTGAAAACGCTCCTCAAAGCCAGCCAGGCTCCGGATGAGCACTGAAGTTGGTCAGGCGGCCCGGGGCAGGCAGGGCAGGCAGCTCAGCCAGGGCAGGCGGGGCGAGCTGGGAACGGCAGCTCAGCCAGGGCAGGCGGGGCGAGCAGGGAACGGCAGCTCAGGCAGGCAGCGGCGACCACAGGCCGGGACCGCGCCTCAGCGCCTCAGCGCACCGGCACGTCCGCGAGCGCCGCGGCGAGCGCATCCGTGAACCGGCCGATGTCGTGTTCCTGGAACGACAGGGGTGGCCGCACCTTGAGGACGTTGTTGCTGGGACCTGCCGTCGAGGTGAGCACGCGGTGCTCGCGCAGCGCGTTGACGAGCGCGAGCGCGGTCACCCCGTCGGCTTCCTTGCTGGATGCGTCGGCGACGATCTCGACGCCCGTGAACTGCCCGGCGCCGCGGACGTCGCCGATGCGCGCATCCCCCACCGAGCGGATCGCGGCGCGCAGCTGGTCGCCGACACTCGCCGCACGTTCCGGCAGCCCTTCGTCGCGCAGCACATCGAGCACCGCCTGGGCGGCGGAGATCGCCACCGGGTTCCCGCCGAACGTGTTGAAGTACGGGATGTTCGTGGCGAAGGGCTCGAGCACCTCGGGGCGCGCGGCCATGCCGGAGACGGGGATGCCGTTGCCCATGGGCTTCCCCATGGTGACGATGTCGGGCACGATGTCGTGCCTCGCGAAGCCCCACATCCGCGGCCCGAGGCGACCGAAACCCGGCTGCACCTCATCGGCGATCCACACGCCGCCGGCCGCGTGCACGGCGTCGAACGCCGGCTTGAGGAAGCCGCTCGGGTCGGCGGCGACGCCATCGGATGAGAAGACGGAGTCGGCGAGGAAGGCCGAGAACTTCACCCCATGCCTGGCGAGGTCGGCGATGGCCGAGCGGATGTCGGCGGCGAGCTTCTCGCCGACGAGCTCGGGGGCGGTTCGGTAGGTGTCCGGCCCTGGCACGGTGCGCACCTCGAGCCCGAGCGTCTGCCCGCTGCCGAGCGCCGGGGAGACGCCCGAGGTCAGCCCCGAGGTGCCGTGGTACGCCTCGCTCGTGACGATGACGCCGCTGCCGCCGGTGTACGCGGCGGCGACGCGCAGGGCGAGGTCGTTCGCCTCCGACCCCGTGCACTGGTACATGACCTGCCCGATCTCCGCCGGCATCGTCGAGAGCAGGTCCTCCGTGTAGTCGAGGATCGCCTCGTGCAGGTAGCGGGTGTGGGTGTTGAGGGTGCCAGCCTGCGCCGCCATCGCAGCCACGACCCGCGGATGCGCGTGGCCGAGGCTCGCGACGTTGTTGTACATGTCGAGGTACTCGACGCCGTCGTTGTCATAGAGGTACGTGCCGCTGCCCCGCACGAGGTGGACGGGGTTCGAGTAGAAGAGCCGGTAGGAGGGTCCGAGGAGCCGCGTTCGCCGCTCGACCATGGCCTCGGTCTCGGCCGCCGCTGAGGACTCCCCCACCCGGTAGCTGTTGCCGTCCATGATCGTCGATCTGCTCACGTGACGTGTCCTCTCCCGCGGGCGCACTTCGCCCGGTCGGCGCTTCGATCCTGTCCGGCCCAGTCGAGCGCACTGTTTCCTCCCGGTAAATCGTGTGTAACGAGTGCCCGTGCATCGCTCATCTTCAGCGAATCAGCACCTAGACATGGATCACCCCGCACTCAGCCGGCACACACCAGAGCCGCCGCGATCCGTGCATCCGCTGCACGAATCGCCCCAGCCCGAGGAGACGACCATGATCGAGGCAACGCTCAAGCAACCCGTGTCGGGGCTGCGCGTCTTCGACGCCCTCGTCAAGGGGGAATCGGCTCCCGCCTGGCTGCACGACGGGATGCTCGCGGCGTTCGGGCTCCCGCCCGAGGCCGAAACGAAGCTCATCTCCGTCTCCGAGAACGCGTCGTACCTCGTCGAGCTGGCAGGCCAGCCGATCGGCGTCGTTCGCCTGCAGCAGCCCGGCTACCAGGAGGGCGAGGGGCAGCTGCGCTCGGAGATGCTATGGGTCGAGGCGATCCGCGACTCGGGATGCGCGGAGGTCCCGTCTCCCATCCCTGGCGCCGACGGACAGGTGGCGCAGAGCATCCCGTCCCCCGACGGGATGCCCCTCAAGGCGGTGTACTTCGAGCATGTTCGCGGCTCGATCCTGCAGGACGTCGAGGACGCGACGCCGTGGTTCACGGAGCTCGGGCAGATCACGGCCCGCCTCCACGACCACGCGCGCAGCTGGCGGCGACCGGCGGGATTCGACCGGTTCACGTGGGGTCTCCCCGACCTTCTCGGCTCGACCGCGAGGTGGGGCGACTGGCGCCGCGCCTCGCTGACGCCGGCGCAGCTCGATCAGCTGGAGCGCGCCGAGATGTCGGCCCTCGGCCTCGTGCAGGCCGCGCCGGCTGGCTGGCAGGACTGGGGGCTCGTGCACTCCGACCTGCGCCCCACGAACGTGATCCGAGACGGCGAGCGGCTGATCGTCATCGACTTCGACGACTCCGGCTTCAGCTGGTTCCTCTACGACTTCGCGTCCGCGCTCACCTTCCAGGAGCACAAGCCCGAGGCTCGCGTCATGGCCCGCAACTGGATCGATGGGTATCGATCCGAGGGGCGACTGACGGATGCGCAGCTCGAGCTCGGCTGCGCGCTCTCCATGGTCCGCACGCTCACGATGCTCGGCTGGAGCACGACCCACCGCGATGAGGCGCTCCCGCCGGACCTGCAGGGCGGTGGCGTCATCGACGCCGCGCTGTTCACGGCCGACCGGTTCCTGGCCTCCCCGACCTGGCTCATCGACTGACCCCAGCGGCTGTGGTCTGCCGACCGCCGCCGCGTACCCGAGGCCGAAGGCCCCATCACGAGCGCGGTGCGCCCGCGAGCCGCCCGCTCCCCAGACTGCTCCACCCGTGCATCCCGCACGCCATCTCCCTCCATGACCCCAACACAAGGAGCCATGTATGCCCGCTGCCGATCTCGCCTGGATGCTCGCCGCATTCGGACTCGTCCTCCTGATGTTCCCCGGAATCTCGTTCTTCTACGGAGGAATGCTCAACAGCAAGAACATGCTCAACATGGCCATGATGGTCTTCGGCTCGATGGCCGTGGTCGCCGTCATCTACGTGCTGTTCGTGCACGGCATGGTGCTCGGAAACTCGGTGGGGGGCGCCGGAATCATCGGTGACCCGCTCGCGTTCGTCGGCATGGAGTCGTTCATGACGGACTCCTCCGAGGGCGACATCATCGCCGTCGACGCCTACTGGGGTGCCTTCTACATCCTGTTCGCCGCCATCAGCATCGCGATCGTCGCATCCGGTGCGGCTGGGCGCATGAAGTACTGGGCGTGGCTGATCTTCGCCGCGCTGTGGACGATCCTCGTCTACGCGCCCCTCGCCCACTGGGTCTTCGCGTTCACGAGCGACGACGGCGAGACGGTCGGCGGGTGGATGCGCAACGTCCTCGGCCTGCACGACTACGCGGGTGGCACGGCGGTGCACATGAACGCCGGCGCTTCGGCAGTTGCCCTCGCGCTCGTGCTCGGCCGCCGCAAGAACACGGAGCTCCGCCCGCACAACATGCCGCTCGTCCTTCTCGGCGCCGGCCTCCTCTTCTTCGGCTGGATCGGCTTCAACGGCGGAACGGCCGCAGGCGCGAACTTCCTCGCCGGCTACGTGGTGCTCACGACAACCCTGTCCGCGCTGACCGGCGCGTTGGGCTACCTGCTCATCGAGCGCATCCGCGACAAGCACGCCACGACGCTCGGCATGGCGACGGGCATGATCTCGGGCCTCGTCGGCATCACCCCGGCAGCGGATGCGGTCACCCCGCTCGGCGCGCTGGCCCTCGGCTTCATCACGGGTGCCGTGGTGGCGCTCTGCATCGGCTGGAAGAACCGCGCCAAGGTCGACGACGCGCTCGACGCGTTCTCGGTGCACGGCATCGGCGGCATCGTCGGGGCCCTGTTCGTGGTGTTCCTCGGCGCGGCCGCGGCACCGGCTGGCATCGCGGGCCTCTTCTTCGGCGGAGACCCGAGCCTCCTGTGGCGTGAGCTCGTGGCCATCGTCGTCACGTGCGTCTACGCGTTCGTCGTCACGTACCTGATCGCGTGGGTCATGAACAAGATCGTGCCGATCCGCGTGCCCGACGAGGTGGAGTCTGTCGGTCTCGACCGCGGCATCCACGCCGAGAGCGCCTACGAGTTCGAGGCACGTTGACCATGATGGAGACAGGCCGCTTCGGTGCGCTCGGCAGGTCCGAGTTCACCCCGCGCGATCAGAACACGCAGTCGACGCGCGACCCCCACGACCAGAACGCACAGACAACGCCAGCACAGAAGAGGAGCGCACGCCGATGAAGCTCGTGACCGCAGTGATCCAGCCGACGAAGGTCGACGATGTGAAGGATGCTCTCGAGGCCGCAGGCTTCACGGGCCTCACGATTACCGAGGTGGAGGGGCACGGCCACCAGAAGGGCCTCACCGAGTACTACCGCGGGCAGGCCGTGAAGGTCTCGTTCCGCGCCAAGACTCGTGTCGAGGTGCTGGTCGCCGACGAGACGCTCGAGAAGGCTCTGGACGTCGTGGTCGAGGCGGCCCGCACCGGCAACGTCGGCGACGGGAAGGTGTGGGTGACGGATGTCAGCCACGTCGTCCGCGTGCGCACGGGCGAGTCGGGCCCCGCGGCCGTGTAGTCCGCGCACCGTGTAGCTCACGCCATCGCGGTGCCCGAGATCGTTGTGGCCCGTTGTTGCTCCCGGCACTGGGAGCAGCAACGGGCCACAACTTTGCGGTTGGGGAGAGGCGCGGGACGAGGCGAGGG
>NZ_PSYC01000056.1:0-22280 GCF_002931515.1 Pseudoclavibacter sp. RFBG4
ACCTCGACGCTGATGCCCTGACCCTGGTCGTTGGCGTTCAGGGCATTGCGGATGGCGCCGATCGCGCGAGCCGCGCCGCCACCGAGGTCGTAGACGCCGTGTGCTTCACGGGCGGCGATACCGGCGACCTTCGCGACGACGCCGTCATCGATCGTGGTCTTGCCGTGTCCGTCGACCTGTGCGGACTGGAGGTCCTTGCGGCTGGTGGCCGGGGCTCCGGTGGCGGGGGTGGTGTTCGACATGAGGTTCTCCTTGTGTTCTCTGGCCGGTGCGGGTGCATCGGCCGGGGCTGTATGGGTATGACGCATCAGGTCCTTGATTCGTCACGAAATTGTTCGAACTCGTCTCTGCAGGAAGTGAAGCGGTCGACGCGAGCAGGATCATAGGAAGCCCCGCTGGGCGCGCAACTGGACAAGACGCCAACGCCGCGACGCAGATTAGGCGTGAAAGAACCCCTTGATCAGGTGTTTTCATTGAATCAAGCTCGCGCATCTCCGCGTTGGACCAGTTTGATTCCGGCTGTCGACGAAAATGTCTCTGAAGCCGCGAATCCGATATTCAGAACCACGATTCCCCGGTTCTCGGCGCGCATCACCCGGGCAATTCTCGAGCGGCCGGCGTCCAGAGGGCGACCGCGGACTGCCGCCAGCTGCCCCGTACACATGCCGTTCGCATTCGCGGCGCATCATGGCGCCGCATCCGCTCCCCGCACGCCGGCGGACGCGCCGCACCTGACCCCGGAGGAACGCATGGCTATCGACCAACCCCAGGACCTGCGCGAGTACATCGAGCACCTGCGCTCGCTCGGCTACTCGGTGCGCGACGGCCACACCAACGACCCCGACCTCATCGACCCGCAAGGCAACCCCGTCTACACGTGGCAGGAGGGGTACCCCTACGAGGAGCGACTCAGCCGCGACGAATACGAGAGCGAGAAGTACCGGCTCCAGGTGGAGCTGCTGAAGTGCCAGTACTGGATGGAGGACAACAACAAGCGCGCCGTGATCCTCTTCGAGGGGCGAGACGCGGCCGGCAAGGGCGGCACCATCAAGCGCTTCACGGAGCACCTCAACCCGCGCAAGGCGCGCGTCGTCGCCCTCGCGAAGCCCAGCGACCGCGAGCGCGGGCAGTGGTTCTTCCAGCGCTACATCCAGCACCTCCCCACGGACGGCGAGCTCGTCATGTTCGACCGCTCCTGGTACAACCGCTCCGGCGTGGAGCGGGTCATGGGATTCTGCAGCGATGACGAGCACACGCAGTTCATGCAGCAGGCACCGGCGTTCGAGAAGATGCTCGTCGACTCGGGCATCCACGTGACGAAGTTCTGGTTCTCGGTGTCGCGCACCGCGCAGCGCACGCGTTTCGCGATCCGCCAGCTCGACCCCGTGCGGCGGTGGAAGCTCTCCCCCATGGACCTCGCCTCGCTCGACCGCTGGGAGGACTACACGGCCGCGAAGGAGGAGACGTTCCGCCTCACCGACAAGAAGCACGCGCCGTGGACGATCATCCGCTCCAACGACAAGAAGCGTGCGCGCCTGAACGCGATGCGCTTCTGGCTCGGCCAGTTCGACTACGAGGGCAAGGACCACGACGTGGTCACGAAGCCGGACCCGCTGCTCGTGATGCGCGGCAAGCAGGAGACGGCCGACGAGTAGGGCCGGGGTCGCGCAGCGCTCGGCGTCGCGCGACCTCGCGTGGCCTAGCGCGGCCTGGTCAGTTCGAGAGCTGGCCCCGCATGAGCTCGCGGAACACGGGCACGAGCGGGTTGTCGCTCGAGCGCAGCGTGCACATCATCACGGTGACGGGCTCGATGTCGTCGATCGGCACGAACACGACGTCGTCGCGCTGGTAGTGGTGGGCGGCGGAGCTCCCGGCGATATTCACGCCAGCCCCCGCGGCGACGAGCTCGAGCAGGCCCTCCATGCTGTCAGCGGATGCGCCCGGCACGATCCTCGTCCCGTCGGCCCGCGGGCTCACCACCCACCAGTCGAGGATCTCCTGCGGTCCGGCGGAGGCCGCGACGAACACCTCGTCGTTCGTCTCCAGGATCGAGACCGACGAGCGGGCAGCCAGACGGTGCCCCGCCTGGACCACGAGCATCCGACCCTCCGACCAGAGGGGCTCGCAGGTGACCTCGTCGGACGCGCTCACGGGCGAGGGCGCCAGCACGACGTCGACCCGGTCGCTGACGAGGTCGTCGACGACCTCGAAGAAGCCGGTGCGGCGCATCTCGAGCCGCGCATCCGGAACCCGCTGCAGCATCGAGCCGATCGCCGATGCCGCGAGGGAGCCCGTGGCGGAGGCCACGACGCCGAGCCGAAGCTGCGGCACCGCTTGCTCGCTCGCGAGGCGCTGGGCCCACTCGAGGATCTCCCGGTGGTCGTCGCGGAGCCGCCTCGCGAGCGGCAGGAACTCGACGCCGAACGAGGTGAGCGTCAGCGGGCGCGATTCGCGGTGGAACAGCTTGACCCCCAGCTGCCGCTCGAGGCGGCCGATCTGCTGGCTCAGGGAGGGGGTGGCGATGCGGATCCGCTCGGCGGCTCGACCGAAATGCAGCTCCTCGGCGAGCACGCAGAAGTACTGCACGGCGTGGATCGGGATGTCCATGTTCAGAGACTAGACGGGCGCGCGTCGCCGGATACGGCGGCGGCAGCGGGCCCCTGGGAGGCCCTGTCAGCTCGCGCTCTCCGGCGGCCCCGCGTGCAGTGCCAGGAACCGCAGGGCCGGAGCCACGACGGTCTCGAGGTCGTCGAGTCCACGCCACATGTGGTCGGCTCCTGCCACGAGCTGCAGTTCGACGTGCGCGCCCACCGAGTGGAGTGCATCCCGCAGCAGCAGGCTCTGCTCGCTCGGCACCATGCTGTCTTCGGTTCCGTGCGCCAGGAGGAAGGGCGGCATCCCGGCGTGCACGGCGCGCACCGGGCTCGCCGCTTCAGTGAGCTCGCCGTGCTCCGCGAGGGGCCCGCCGATGAGCAGCTCCTCGCGGCTCGGCTGGGCTGGCGCACCGGGCGCGCCGATGGGCTTCGGGATCGCCGCGAGCTCGCTCGGTCCGTACCAGTCGACAACCGCCCGCACGGGCGTGCCGGGCACAGCGGCCGCGAGCGCTGCGAGGTGCCCGCCAGCGGATTCGCCCCAGAGGGCGACGCGCGTGGCATCCAGGCCGAACATAGCGGCGCCCCCGTCGAGCACCCAGCCGATCGCGGCTTCGACGTCGGCGAGCTGGGCCGGGAACCTCGCCTCGCCGCTCAGCCGGTAGTCGACGGATGCGACGGCCCACCCCGCACGGGTCAGGCGCCCGAACGTCTCCGCCTCGGTGCGTCCAGGGCAGAACACGCGGCGACTCCCCCGGAACCACCCGCCGCCATGCACGAACACGATGACGGGTGGGCGCTCCGCCTCCGGCAGGTGCAGGTCGAGGGTGAGCGGCCGGAATCCGGGAGGCTCGGAGAAGATGATGTCGCGCACGACGCGAGCGTGCGCCGGTGTCCGCTGCTCACCGGACTCTGCTGCCGTGATCAATCGAACAGCTCGTATCCCTGCACGAAGTGCACGTCGTGCCTCGCACCCTGCGCGCCGAACACGGCGGGCTCCGGGATGTGGAATTCCGCTTCCTCCGGAATGCCGGGCTTCGACGTGGGCCGCGCCACGGCCCGGAAGAAGTCCGTGAATCCCGCGCTCGTGACGCCGAAGATCTTCCCCGTCCGCTCGATGCGGTACGAATGGATGGTGTCCTTCGGCACGAATCCGAAGCCCCCGGCCTCGAGCAGGCGCGTCTCGCGGTTACCCTGCCGGTCGTCGATCCACAGCCGGATGGCCCCCTCCAGCACGAAGAACGTCTCGTGCGTCTCAGCGTGGAAGTGCGGCGGGACGGGCCTGCCTGGGCGCCCCTCCGTGACGAACGCGTCGAACTGGCCCGCGGTCTGCGGCGAGGTCGTGAGCAGCGTGAAGAGCTGGTCGAAGAGCACCAGCTTGTCGCCTTCGCCGGCGTCCATCAGATAGGGCAACGGAGCCGCGGGGAGCTGGCTCTCGAGCGGGGCGAATGCTGACATCGGCAACCTCCTTGTTGCGGGCCGGTCGGCCCTCGTCGTCAACCCTCGCAAGTCCTGGCGCCCTGCGCGACGGGGTCCTGCCTAACGGACGTGAGCCACCTCCTAACGGCCACCTGCCCCTCTGGGGCGGAATGCGCCGCCTTCGGCAACTACCATCGGCTTCCATGAGTCGCGAAAGAGCAGCATGACGGGGCCGACCGCACCTGCCCCAGGAGTCGGCGACCCCGACGGGCATGGGCCGAGCGGGCCGCCCGCCGCGCCGCCGCCCTCGATTCACGTGCGCGCCGTGCTCACGTGGCTGGCGATCTTCCCGCTTGTCGCCATCACGTCGATGCTCGCGGAGCCCGTCGTCGGGTCCTGGCACCCCATCGCCCGGGCTTGCGTCGTGACGCTCGTCGTCGTCCCGCTGGCGGTGTACCTCGTCGTGCCGTCCTTCGTGAAGCTCTACGGGCGCATCCGCCGCCGGTGACCGGTCGAGGCACCGGCGCGGGAGGTCGACTCTCTAGGATCTGAGCATGCGCCACGCACAGTTCATCGAGGTGACCGCGGATGCGGCAAGCGCGTTCGCGACGCTCCTCGGCTCGGCAGACCTCGCGACCCCCGTCCCCTCCTGCCCTGGCTGGTCGCTCGCCGAGCTCGCCGAGCACCTCGGTGGCGTGCACCGGTGGGCGCGCGCGCAGCTGCTCGGCGGTGGCCAGCAGGTCGAGCGGCAGACTGCGGAGGCACCACTCGACGACCGGGACGCGCTGGTCGCCTGGTTCCGCGAGGGTGCCGCGGAGCTCGTGGCGACACTGCGCGAGCTGCCGGAGGAGACGCCCTGCTGGGCCCTCTACCCGCCGGCCCGCGCATCCACCTGGGCGAGGCGGCAGGCGCTCGAGACGACCCTGCACCTCTGGGACGCGACCGACAGCCTCGGCATCACGGCGCCCATTCCGGCCACGATCGCGGCGGCCGGAGTCGCCGAGGTCGCGCACGACATGTACCCGAGGCAGGTGTCGCTCGGGCGGATGCCGTCGCTCGACGAGCGCGTCGACCTCGAGCTGCGGGGCCTCGGCACGAGCGCACCTTCGCCGGTGCGGCTCGGCCCGATCGGCGAGGTGGTGGCCGATGGGTCCCGGCCGGCCGAGAGCACCGCCCCAGCCGACGCGACGCTCGAGCTCACCGCCGAGGACGCGCTGCTGCTCCTCTGGAAGCGACGCGAGCTCACGACGATGGATGCCCGACTCACGGGCTCGGCCGCGGCACTCGAGCGGGTGCTCGCGCACCCGCTGGCCCCGTGAGACCCGTGAGCGCGGCGACAGCGTCAGCCGCTCGCTAGCTGCTGAGCGTCGCCGCGAACGGGTCTCGCTGGTGATCCACGAGCGGAACCCGCTCGAGCGTGCTCTCGACGACGACGACCTCGCCGGCCGCCGCCGACTCCTCGATGGCGAGCATGATGTCGAGCACGTGCAGGGCGAGCTCGCCGGTCGCGACGTGCGGGAGCCCCTCGCGGATGCCGCGGGCCATGTCGAGGGTGCCATACCCGCGCCCCGTGACGGTGCCCTCCTCCGGGTAGTCCTCCCAGCGCGGCTCGAGCGTCTCCGAGTACTCCTGCGGATGGCGCGCCACTCGCGTACCCCCGTCGGCGTGGTTCGGGTCTGGGGTGATGAGCATGCCGCCCGGGCCGACGATCTCGACGGTGCCCATCTCGGCGAGCGGCGAGTCGTTGCTGAAGGTGAGCTGCGCGCTGGCCCCGCTCTCGAAGGTGACGAGCGCATCCACGTGCGTGAGCACCTCGACGGGGAACGACTGGCCCGCGTTCGGGCCGAGCTTCACGGTGCGGGCCTCCTTGGCCGTCGAGCCCGTCGCGTAGACCTTCCTGACGGGGCCGAACGCGCTCACGAGGGTCGTCACGTAGTACGGCCCCATGTCGAGCAGCGGGCCGCCGCCGCGGGCGAACAGGAACGCCGGGTTGGGGTGGAACAGGTCGGGCCCCGAGTAGCGCATCATGGTGCGGGCCGTGAGCGGGGTGCCGATGATGCCGCTCGCGAGGTGCCGGAGGGCGGTCTGGATGCCCGGGTTCAGCACCGTGTCGGGTGCGACTCCCACGCGCAGGCCGGCCGCGTCGGCCGCCTCGAGCAGGGCCTTGGCCTCCTGGCGGTCGATGCCGATGGGCTTCTCGATCCACACGTGCTTGCCCGCCGCGATGGCGTCGAGCGCGACCGGGACGTGGGCGGCCGGGATGGTCAGGTTGATGACGATCTCGACGTCGTCGTTCGCGAGCACCGAGGCGGGCGAGCCGGAGAACGGCACGCCGTAGCTCGCGGCCTTCTCCGCGGCGAGGGCCTCGTTGAGGTCGCCAAGCGCCACGACTCGCACGTCGGGGAAGCGCGTCAGGTTGTCGAGGTAGGCGTTGCTGATCATGCCGGTGCCGATGATGCCGACGCCGACGGGGCCTCGCCTGGCCGACTCGCGGCGAACGTGCTCGCTGCCGAGCTGCTCGCCGCTCATGCGCGGTTCTCCAAGTAGTCGAAGCTCGCGGCGATCGCGGCGAAGATGTCGCCGTCGAAGTGGTCGAACTCGATGACGGCGAACTCCGCCGACGGAGTGGCCGCGAGGGCAGCCTCGAGTGGGATGGCACCTTGGCCGGCCGGGACCTGGCCGAGCCCCGACGGGTCGAAGGGAGCATCCGCGGCGAATGGGTTCTCGACCTGCGGGCCGTCCTTGATGTGGAGGGCCCTCACGCGGTCGCCGAGGCGTTCGAGCAGGGCTGGCGCGTCCGCTCCCCCGATGTGCGCCCAGTAGACATCAACTTCGAGCACCACCTCGTCGTCGAGGAGCCCCGCGAAGTACTCGAGTGCGGGGACGCCCTCGATGAGGGTGCTGAGCTCCCACGCGTGATTGTGGTATCCGACGCGGAGGCCGTGCTCGGCGGCTGACCTCGCTGCCTCGTTGAGGGCGGAGGCCGTCGCCTCGACGGCTTCGCGGGTCGACCAGTCGAAGACTGCAGGGTCGATGACGAGCTCGATGCCGAGCTTCTTCGCCGCCTCGAAGGTGGCGGCATGGCTCGGCACCGGCGTCGTCACGCCCTCGCGCGTGACCTCCTTGGCGACGAGCATCGCGTGCCCCGTCGGGGCCGCGATGCCGTGCCTGGCGAAGGCCGCCACGAGCTCGTCGGCGCGGTCGACGAAGGCGAAGGCTTCGACATTGCGCAGGCCGATCTCGCCGAGGCGCGCGAGCGTGCCGTCGAGGTCGGTTTCGAGGTGCGAGTTGACGCTGTACAGCTGCAGCGAGGTCGCGGGCCGCTGCGCTCCCGTTCGAGGGGAGGGCGCTTCTGGTCGAGTGGTGGGCACGGTGACTCCTGTGTCGGTGGGCGTCCGCCCCGTCGCGGTTCGCTCTCCTGGAGACGCTACTAGAAAATTGCCAGTTGGCAACTTTGAGTTGGTCTGGCCAGTCTCAGCGGTCCTGACCGAGACGCTCGAGCAGTCCGAGCGTGGCCGCGACATCGACGTCGGGATCGAGGAGCCACCGCACCTGGAGCCCGTCGGAGGCCGCCATGATCAGGTCGACCAGCATGGACGCCTCGGCGCGGCGCCCCTCGGGAAGGGCAGCGAGCTGCCCGTCGATCTCGCCCGCCAAGCGGGTCCTCGCCCGCGCGAACCGCTCCGTGAAGAAGACCTTCGCAGGCCCATCCCCTGGTTCGACCGACTTGGCGAGCATCTCCGTGAAGAGCGAGACCATTCCGGGGAACTGCACGTTGAATTCGGCGCTGAGCCGCATCCGCTGCACGAGCGACACCGAGGCGGGCATGCGCCCCTCGTTGACGTGGTCATGCTCGCGGATCACCGCGACGAGCAGCCCCTCACGAGAACCGAAGTAGTGGGTCAGCATGCCGTGAGAGACACCGATGGACTCGCCGATCGCGCGCAGGGAAGCGCCGCTCGCTCCGGTCACGCGGAGGGTCTCGTAGGCCTGCGCCAGGATCTCGCGCTTCCGCTCGACACCCTTCGCGTACTGCCCCCGCGCTCCGTCTGCTGCCACGCCAAGCATCGTAGCCGGGGCCGGATCGTCGCGAACCCTCTGCGAACCCCTCCGCTAGGCCCCGCCGCTTGGCCTCGCCTCGTGGTGCCGCGCCCCGTGCGTCCGGCGGTCCTCCTTCATCGCCGCCTCCGCCAGGTGTCGCTTCCCGGCCACGAGCTGCTCACGGGTGGCCCGCTCGGCCGCCCGGAACGGCTCCCAGTAGGTCTCGTCGTAGTCCTCCACGATCTGGAACGTCCACCGCCCCTCGATCACGTTCCGACCGACCAGCTCGGCGTCGAGGCGATCCGCGACCTGCGCGTGTCCGGCGTCGCGCAGCGCGTCGGACGCTTCGCCGAGGGCGAGGTCGGCGGCGCCGGTCAGCCTGTGGAACCCATAGAGGAGCCCCCGCGCCTGGTCGACCATCTCGAGGGCCTCGGTGAGCTTCCCGACGGCCGCGATCGTCGCCTCATCGACACCCTCGGGCGGAAGGTGCTCAGCACCTCGACGCTCCCTCGGGTCATCATCGGTTCCTGGAACGCTCTGGTCATCGATCATGCCGTGATTCTGTCGACCGCGCCTGGACGGCACGTGGGTTCCGCGCTGGCTCGTGGATCGCAAGTCCAGCGAGGCCGGATTGGCACGAGCGCTCCGAGTGAACCCGTCGTACGGTTGCGGCACACGCACCTTCCTCACTCCTCCCTCACCCCGTCCTGACACCTCCGCCGTGCCACGTCAACTCCGAAAGGCCCACCTCGTGCCCACCTCGCGCTCTTTCGCCCAAGTCGACGTCTTCTCGGAGTCCTCGTACCTCGGCAACCCGGTCGCCGTCATCCTCGATGGCGCAGGCCTCACCGACGACGAGATGCTGCACATCGCACGGTGGACGAACCTCTCCGAGACCACGTTCGTGCTGCCGACGACCGACCCAGGAGCGGACTACCGACTGCGCATCTTCACCCCTGGCGGGGAGCTCCCCTTCGCCGGCCATCCGACCCTCGGGTCGGCGCACGCATGGCTCGAGCGGGGCGGCACTCCGAAGGACGCGGGGCGTGTGGTCCAGGAGTGCGGCGCCGGGCTCGTCGAGGTGCGCATCGACGAGGGACGCCTGGCGTTCGCTGCTCCGCCCACGCTGCGGAGCGGCCCGTTGGAGCCCGAGCACCTGGCTCGCATCGTCACGGCGTACGGCATCAGCGCAGACCAGGTCACCGCCCACCAGTGGATCGACAACGGGCCGGGGTGGGCCGTCGTGCAGCTCGCATCCGCGCAGGAGGTGCTCGACCTCGACCCCGACTTCTCCCTCCTGCCTGAGGCCATGGTCGGAGCCGTCGGCGCCTACCCTCCAGGGGCGCCGCACGCCTTCGAGCTGCGCAGCTTCGCACCCGCCATCGGCGTGGACGAGGACCCGGTCTGCGGCAGCATGAACGCGTCGACGGCCCAGTGGATGCACCGCACGGGCACCGCTCCGGGTTCGAGCTGGCGAGTCTCCCAGGGCGCGCGCCTCGGCCGTGCCGGTGACATCACCGTGACCGTCGACGACTCCGGGGCCGTCTGGGTCGGTGGCGCCACGACGACGCTCTTCTCGGGCACGGCACTCGCCTAGCCGCGGCTCGCGCCGACCCAGCCGGCAGACGCGGCCCCTACCCCCAGTGGCGGGGTCGCGTGAGCGACTCGGGCAGCTGCGTGGCGTCGTCGCCGAAGGCGGCCGCGAGCTGCGGCTGCGTCAGGTTCAGCACGTGGCGCAGGTCGGCCCCGTGCAGCTCGGCGTCCCTCAGATCGGCGCCGAGGAGGTCAGCCCAGCGGAGGTCGGCACCCCGGAGCTTCGCTGCGATGAGCAGGGCGCCCCGCAGCTCGACCGCCCGCAGGTCGCTGCCAGAGAAGTCCGTGCCGAGGTACACGCCGCGGGGTTCGATCCGTGACCAGGCGCCGGATGCACGGCGCCGCGGGACGTGCGTCCGTCGCACCTCGTGGCTCACCGCGCCGAGCAGTTCGCCGGCGGCCGGCCGGCTCGTCTCGACGGCGGCGCGCAGCGAGGCCAGGTCGGGCGAGGCGGCCTGCGCGTCGACCTGATCGAAGAGCGTGTCGATGCGTCGGAGCAGCGCGCGATCGGCAGTGCGACGCCTCGCCTCGGCCAGCAGCCACAGCACTTCGTGCAGCTGGCGCACGAGGGGGAACACGGCGAACATGGCTTCCCGCAGGCCCTCGCCCTCCCGCCAGTCGCCGCCGCCGAAGGTCTCCTGCGTGACCCGCTGCCCGGCGCCGTGGCACTCGAAGACGGTGCAGCCGCGGTACCCGCTCTCGAGGAGTGCCGAGTGGATGCCGCAGCCGAGGTTCTCGTCGAGGTTCCGGCACGGCTTCCCGGCGGGCTTCTCGTGCGCGAAGTCGTCCCCACGCGAGAAGGCGAGCGCCGAGCAGCAGAGGGCGACGCAGTTCGCGCAGTCGCTCCGGAATCGTGCGGTGTCGGCGCTCGCGCCGCGTCCGCTGCGCGCCGTTCCACCGGGCATCGGCACCGTGGGCCGGTGCCGCAGCGGTTCGCGGAATTCACCTGGAGACATCGTGGCGTCAGCCTACGTTTCCGCGCACGCGCGCAGCTGTGCACGGCCGGGTCACGACTCCCCGACCCCCGAGCGTCGCTGGCTCGAGCAGCGGATCGTCCGCGAGCAGCTGTCAAATGTTCGGCGCACCGAACATTGATCTTCTGGCCACCGTAGCGCTATGCTCTGGTCATGCTGACCCCCGCGCTGCGCGCAGCCCGACGGAAGGCCAGCCGCATCGTCGCGGCGGGCCTCGCCCTCGTCACGCTCGCGTCCCTCACCGCCTGCGCCCCCTCCGCCGAGGGCGAGGACAACCGGCCCGTCGTCCTCACGACCTTCACGGTGCTCGCCGACATCGCGAGGCAGGTCGCCGGCGATGAGCTCCGCGTCGAGTCGATCACGAAGGTCGGTGCCGAGATCCACGGCTACGAGCCGACCCCCCTCGACATCGCGAAAGCGTCAGAAGCCGACCTGATTCTCGACAACGGCATGAACCTCGAGGCATGGTTCGAGCAGTTCGTCTCCGGCATGGATGTCCCCCACGCCGTGGTCAGCGACGGCGTCGAGGAAGTGCCCATCGCGGGCGATGCCTACGCCGGTCTCCCGAACCCGCACGCGTGGATGTCACCCCTCAACGTGCAGCTGTACGTCGACAACATGGTCACCGCCTTCTCCGGCCTCGCCCCCGCGAGCGCGAGCGTCTTCGAAGAGAACGCCGCCGCCTACAAGGCAGAGCTGCAGGCCGTGCACGACGAGCTCGTCGCCGCCATCGAGCCTCTCCCCGCATCCCAGCGGGCCCTCGTCACCTGCGAGGGGGCCTTCTCGTACCTGACGAGAGACGCCGGGCTCGACGAGGTCTACATCTGGCCCGTGAATGCCGAGCAGCAGGCCACCCCGCAGCAGATCGCCGGGGTCATCGATCATGTGCGCGACAACGACGTTCCGGCCGTGTTCTGCGAGTCGACCGTGTCGGATGCGCCGATGCGGCAGGTCGTCGACGCCACGGATGCGGAGTTCGGCGGCACCCTCTACGTCGACTCGCTGAGCGAGGAAGACGGCCCCGTGCCGAGCTATCTCGACCTCATCCGGCACGACGTCGACACCATCGTGGCCGGACTGACCGGCAAGACGGGAAGCGAATCGTGAGCGCAGCATCCAGCCCAGCATCCACACCTCGGGCGAACGCGGAACCATCGGCTGGTGCGGCCGCGCCCGCCATCGAGGTCGATACCCTCACCGTGCACTACGGGGAGGTGCTCGCCCTCGACCGGGCGAGCCTCTCCATCGCCCCTGGCCGAGTCTGCGGACTCATCGGCATGAACGGCTCTGGCAAGTCCACGCTCTTCAAGTCGATCATGGGCGTCGTCCGCCCCGATGCGGGCACGGTCCGCATCCTCGGGGGCTCCTCGGCGGATGCGCGCAAGCGGGGCAGCGTCAGCTACGTCCCCCAGAGCGAGCAGGTCGACTGGGACTTCCCCCTCTCGGTGCGCGACGTCGTGATGACGGGGCGCTACGGGCACCTCGGCATCACCCGGAGGCCCCGGGCGCGCGACCATTCGGCTGTCGACGCCGCTCTCGAGCGCGTCGAGCTCTCCGAGCTGGCGGGTCGGCAGATCGGCCAGCTCTCGGGCGGTCAGCGCAAGCGCGCCTTCGTGGCCCGCGGCATCGCCCAGGAGGCCGAGGTGCTGCTCCTCGACGAGCCCTTCGCGGGCGTCGATACCCGCTCCCAGGCCACCATGACGAGGCTCCTTCGGGAGCTGGCCGGGCAGGGGGTGTGCATCCTCATCGCCACCCACGACCTGGGCTCCCTCCCAGAGCTGGCCGACGAGGCCGTGCTCTTCAACCGGCGGGTGCTGCTGCACGCGAGCCCCGAGGAGATCATCCGGCCCGAGAACCTCGCACTCGCCTTCGGCATCGAGACCGGAACGGGGGCGGCAGCATGAACCTCGTCGATCTCCTCCTCGAACCCCTCGGCTACGAGTTCATGGTGCGTGCGCTCATCACGACCGTCATCACGGCCGTCGTCTGCGCCCTCCTCAGCTGCTGGCTCGTGCTCATCGGGTGGTCGCTCATGGGAGACGCCGTCTCGCACGCCGTCCTCCCCGGGGTGGTGCTCGCCTACATCGTCGGGGCTCCCTTCGCGCTCGGGGCGCTCGCCTTCGGGCTGCTCGCCGTCGGCCTCATCGGCGTGATCCGCGACACCAGCAGGGTGAAGGAGGACGCGGCGATTGGCATCGTCTTCACGACCCTCTTCGCGTTCGGCCTCGTGCTCATCTCGGTGACGCCAAGCCAGACCGACCTGAGTCACATCCTGTTCGGCAACCTCCTCGGCGTCAGCCCCACCGACCTCGTGCAGATCGGCATCCTCGCCGCGATCGTCGCCGTCGTGCTCCTCGTGAAGCGGCGAGACTTCACCCTCGTCGCGTTCGACGCAACCCACGCCCACGCGATCGGCCTCAACCCGCGTGTCCTCCGCGGCGCCCTCCTCGGGCTGCTCGCCCTCACCGCCGTCGTCGCCCTGCAGACGGTCGGCGTGATCCTCGTCGTGGCGATGCTCATCATCCCCGGGGCGACGGCGACGGTGCTCACGCGCAGCTTCGCGCGGATGCTCGTCATCGCCCCCATCGTCTCCGTCGCCTGCTCGGCGGCGGGCCTCTACGCCAGCTACTACCTCGACGCCGCATCCGGCGGGATGATCGTGCTCGCGCAGGGCCTCGCCTTCCTGCTCGCCTACCTGCTCTCCCCCACGCAGGGCCTCGTCACGTCGCGGATCCTCGCGAGGCGACGCGCGAGGGGGAACAGTGCTGAAGCCCCGGTCGTGGGGGCCGAAGGGGCGGGGAAGGAGACCGAAAGGGCAGCTGCCGAGGCGAAGACCGCCTAGCTTCCCGCCGCTCTAGGCTTCCGTCACCCAGACGGCTCGAGCGGCAACGGGCCCGAGGGCGAACGGAGTCGAGGCGGGACCCGCTGAATCAGCAGCCCCTGCAGCCGCGTTCCCTTCGCCGCGATCAGCGCCCGAGTCCACGTCCGCCACGGTGAGCAGCATCGACTCGGAGTAGGGGTCGCTCTCGCCGATCTCGAGGCGCGCCCCGACCGTGAGGCCCTTCGCCGCGAAGTACTTGAGGAGCTCGGCGTCCGAGTCCGAGATGCGCTCGACGACAACCCGCTTCCCTGCCTCGAGGCTGCTGAGCAGAACGGCCTGCGGGATGCTCACCTCGCCAGCGGCGGACGGGATCGGGTCGCCGTGCGGGTCGCGTTCGGGATGCCCGAGCATCGCGTCGATGCGCTCGACCATGAGGTCGGACACGGAGTGCTCGAGGTTCTCCGCCTCATCGTGCACCTCATCCCAGCCGTACTGGAGCACCTCGACGAGGAACGTCTCGAGGAGCCGGTGCCTGCGGATCATGGTCAGCGCGTGGGAGCGCCCCTCGGTCGTGAGGGAGATGCTGCCGTAGCGCGCATGCTCGAGGAGCCCCTGATCGGCGAGCTTGCGGATGCCCTCCGACACCGTCGAGAGCCGCAGCTGCAGGCGCTCGGCGACGATCGTCGCCGTGACGGGCGCATCCGACCACTCCTGGAGGCTCCAGACCACCTTGAGGTAGTTCTGCGCGCTCACCGAGAGTTCTGACACCGACATGCTCTCAAGCCTACGGGCACGGGATGCGACGGGGCCGCCGTCCGAGCCTGCCGCAACGGGCAGAGCCTCGGCGGACGACGCCCAGGCCCAGCGCCCAGGCCCAGACGCCTCAGACGGTTCGGGCGTTCCAGCGGTCGCCGAATCGGCTCCTCCCGGCGAGCATGGTCCACACGGTGGGCCCGAGCGGCGGGTACTCGGTCGCGATGCGACGCATGAGCTGCGCGTCATGCTCACCACTGGAGGGGGCTTCGTCGCCGCCGCGCTCGAGGGCTTCCGCGCGCATGAGCAGCACGACGAGCTCGTCGACCGTCGGCAGCTCCTGCATGAAGCGCCACGGGTCCTCGCCGCGGCGAGCGCGAGCGTAGATCATGGTCTCGCGCTCGTCCTGCGCTTCCGCGCGTAGGACCTCGAGGCTTGCTCGCCTGGTCAGTTCGTAGCGCTCGGTTTCCACTCGACGAGCCTACGCGCCATGCCACCTTCCCGCTGGGGCTTGTGGAGCGGGACCGGGCGGACGCGTGGAGAAGCACCGCCCGAGGGCTCGGCTGCGTGAGAGTCTTCTCACCTGCCAGACTCTGGACTCGTGCGCCCCAGATAATCAGTGGATGCAGGCGACCACGGCGGGCCAGGGACGGCAGGAGGTGCGGCCCCGCGCTTCGGTGCGGGTGCGCATCCTCGCGTCGATCCTGCTCGTCACGATGCTCGGCATGATCGTCGCCGGCGCGACGAGCTACTTCGCGGCCCGCGAACGCGACCTGAGCGGGGTGGATGAACGCCTCGTCGCCCTCGCGGAGAATGTCAGCGGCCTCGTGAGCGGCACGGACGCCGCCGCGCCCACGACGTCGGACCCGGCGGCCCCGGCCGCCCCTGCCCCCGATCCGGCCCGTTCCTTCGCGAGCAGCACCGAAGCCCTCGAGCTGGTCATGCAGCGCTTCGTCCCGGAACGCAACGAGGGCGCCCTCGGGCTGGTCGACGGCGTGCCGACGTTCATCCCGGCGACGCCGACGCCGTTCTCCCTCGCCGAGGTGCCCGGCCTCGTCGAACGAGCCGTGGCGGAGACCGCCGACGGTTCGGTGCGCATGGGCACCTTCGTCGACGGCGCGCTCGCCCTCCGCTACATCGCCGTCCCTTTCACTGTCGGCGACGGCTCGAGCGACGCGCTGTACCTCGCGGCGTACGACCTCCGGGCAGAGCTCGCCGACACCAACAGCACCTTCCAGACGTATGCAATGGTCGCCGTCGCCGCCCTCGCCGCGGTCGGCCTCGTGGGCTGGTTCGTCGCCGGCCGCCTCCTCAGACCACTCCGGGAGCTGCGGGAGACGGCGGCGTCGATCACGGGCAGCAACAGGTCTGCGCGCATCCCGGTCGTCGGCAACGACGACGTCTCAGCTCTGACCGCGACGATCAACGGCATGCTCGACCGCCTCGACGGCTCCCTCACCTCCCAGCGGCAGCTGCTCGACGACGTGCGCCACGAGCTGAAGACCCCCATCACGATCGTGCGTGGGCACTTCGAGCTCCTCGACCCGAACGACCCTGCCGACACCAGGGAGACGGTCGCCCTGGCCCTCGACGAGCTCGACCGCATGAGCGAGCTCATCGACGACATCGAAGCGCTCGCCGTCAGCGAGCAGCAGGGACTCCTGAGCATCGCCCCCTGCGACGTGCTCGAGCTGACGGAGCAGGTCCAGGCGAAGGCGAGCGCCCTCTCGAGCCACGAGTGGGTGCTCGGTCAGACGGCGCCGGTGGTCGTCGACGTCGACGCGCGCCGCATCACGCAGGCCTGGCTGCAGCTCGCCGACAACGCCGCCAAGTACTCGCCGGCAGGATCCAGGATCGAGCTCGGCAGTCTCGTCGATGCGCGCGGCGAGCTCCGACTCTGGGTACGAGACGAGGGGGTCGGGATCCCCGTCTCCGCGCAGGAGCGCATCTTCGATCGCTTCGGACGTGCGGAGACGGGCCGCAGCCAGACCGGGTCTGGCCTCGGGCTCGCCATCGTGGCGTCGATCGCCCGCGGCCACGGTGGAAGAGTCGAGCTCTCGAGCCAGCCGGGGCTCGGGTCGACTTTCACGATCGTCGTGCCTGCGGACGGCTCTCCTGGCCACGACACCCCCGATAGCCCCGACAGCACCGACAGCTCCGGGGCCAGCGGCTCCGCCGCATCAGGCGGCGACGCACTGCCCCATCACCCCGAGGAAGAGGACACCGCATGAGCAGAATCCTGGTGGTCGAGGACGAGGCGCGCATCGCCTCGTTCGTCGAGAAGGGCCTGAAGTCGGCCGGATACGCGGTGGCGGTCGCGGCCTCGGGCACCGATGGGTTCGAGCTTGCCCGCGGCGGCGACTTCGACCTCGTGCTCCTCGACGTCGGCCTCCCTGGAATGGACGGCTTCGAAGTGCTCGACCGGCTGCGCGCCGAGGGGCACACGGTCCCGGTCATCATGCTCACGGCTCGCACCTCGGTCGAAGCCACCGTGCGGGGTCTCGACGGAGGCGCCAACGACTACCTCGCGAAGCCGTTCAAGTTCGACGAGCTCCTCGCGCGCATCCGGCTTCGGCTCCGGGACGCTGGGCAGGCCGCGAGCACGGAGCTCACCCACGAAGACCTGCTGCTCGACCTGCGCACGCGGCGCGTGCGAGTCGCCGGCGCCGACATCGACCTGTCGGCACGCGAGTTCGGGCTCGCCGAGCAGTTCTTCGCCAACCCCGGCCAGGTGCTGAGCCGCGAGCAGCTGCTCAGCAGGGTTTGGGGGTTCGACTTCGACCCGGGCTCGAACGTCGTCGACGTGTACGTGCGCTACCTGCGCGGCAAGATCGGCTCCGAGCGCATCGAGACGGTGCGGGGCATGGGATACCGCCTGCGCTGAAGCCGCCCCGGCGAGCGTCGGCCCTCCGCGTCACCAGACTGACCCGCCGCAAGGCGCTGCGGCCGTCGGTCCGTCACGTCGCCGTCAATCCTCGTCGCCGTCAGTCCTCACCGTCGTCATCGTCATCGTCATCGTCGTCGTCGTCATCATCGTCGTCGACTTGGGACGGGCCCACCGGTTCCACGGGCACGGGCGCCTGGATACCACCCGTCGGGAGTGACGGCTGGACCGGGTCCGGCGGGAGGCTCGGTGACGGCGACCCGGTCGAGACCGGGCCCGTTGAGGCGGTCGGTGACGGGGTCACGCTGATCGTGGTCGCCGGCGACTGCTCGCCGACGATCGGTCCGAGGTGGACGGCTTCTCCGGGCGAGGAGCGCAGCGACGTGGCCTGCGCGAACGTGACCCCGGCGAGCACGATGGCGAGCGCACCGGCCCCGGCGAGCGCCACGACGAGCCAGCGAGGGCGGGGCTTCTCGGCGCTCATCGTCTCGGTTCCTTCGAGAGGGCACTGGCGAAGTCGAGGATGCGGTCGGGCAGCGCATCGAGCCCGACCCCTCCTCGCACGGCAGCCCCGAACGCGTGCGAGAGCAGATGCGTGAGGGCGACCGCGCTGGATCGGATGCTCAGATCGGGGTCGTCCGTGACGAGCCCGGATCCACCCGGCTCGGTCCAGGTGTGCGCGAACTCGCCCCAGGCGAGCCTGACGAGCTCCGCGAGCTCGAACGTGGCCGTGCGCAGCTCCGCTCTCCCGCCCAGATCGTGGGTGAGGGCCGTCACGATGGCGTGCGCGTAGAGCCCGCCGAGGTCGTCGGCGAGGTCGCCGACGCCAGCCGTGTCGATGTCGACGACCCCCGTGATCGAGGTGCCGCCGCCGGGTCGGGCACTCGGCTCGACGAAGATCTGTCCAAGATGCAGGTCACCGTGCACCGTGCGCGCTGGCCCCGGCCGCGCTTCGGCGAGCGCTTGGCGGATGCTCGCCGCGATCCCGTCGATGTCGGCCCGTCGCGCGGGGAGCAGGTCGTGGAGCCGCAGCAGGTACCAGTCGAGCCCCGTCGTGAGGCTCGCACGGGCTCCTCGGGAGACGGGTGCAGCCCCGATCGACGCGACCAGCGACTGCAGTTCGCCGAGGAACTCGAGCCGAGCCTCAGGAGTGTTGGGCACGTGTGCGTCGGCAGGCAGGCCAGGCATCCGCTCGAGCGCGACGAGGCCCGCCTCGCTCCATCCGCGGCTGCGGGGAACGGCGACGCCGCCGCCTCCGAGTTCCTCGTGGATGCGGTGCAGCGGCTCGGCGTGCCCAGGCCGGACGACCTTGAAGAACAGCGTGCCGTCCGGGCCGGCGAGACGCAGCACCGCTCGGCGCCCCGGCCGGTAGGCGAGCATCTCGAGCTGGCCTTCTCCGACGGCTCCGAAGCGAGCCGCGGTCTCCCGCGCCGAGTCGGGGAACGCCGTCGCGGGAAGGGCAGGCAGAGCAGGGTCGTGCGGGTAGCGCCACACCCTCACCTGCTCGCGGGTCACGGGGTTCTGCACCGTGGTCCAGTTCTGCGCCCCGCCCACCGTCGACGCCGCCGCCGGGTTGGTGGCCGTGTCGATGAAGAGACGGATGCGCTCGTCTGGGCCCTGCTGCGAGGCGAGTTCCACGTCGTAGCCGGCGAGCACGCCGTCGCCACTCGGCTCAGCGCAGGCGAGCGTCACCGACGCCACCTCGCGGCCGGTGCCTGTGGCCACGGCCTCGATCACCTGCCTGGCTGCTGCGAACATGCGCTCCCCCTTGCGGGCTCTGTCGTCGGTCCTCCTGCTGAACCTACCGGGGCCAGTTCTCCGCAGCCCGGGAGCTCGCCAGACTGTGGACATCGTCGGGCGTCGGGTGTCAGGCGCTTGGCACCGACGGCGGCGTCTGCGCCGACACCGGGCTCTGCGCGCTCACGGGGCTCTGCACGGTCGGCGCGCTGAGGGGCGTCTGGGCCGAGACGGGGCTCGGCGAGCTGAAGACCGGTGTCGCGGTGGGCGACGCGCTGCTGTCCGTCGTGGGCGAGGCCGAAGCGGTCGGGGGCGCCGACGGCGTCGAGAGGGTGAGCTGCTCGCCAGGCACGTCGCGGACCTCGAGGGCGTTCGCGACACCGGCGCCACCGACCCCGAGGATGCCGAGCCCGAGGGCGCTTGCCGATCCGACGATGATCCAGGTGCTCTTCTTCATGGTGCTGCCTCCTGCTGCCTGCCGAGCCGCGAGTTCGCCTCGGTAGACCCAAGCTTCGTGAGCGTTCATGAGACGCACAGTGCTCAGGAGATGAGAGCGCCCTCATGATCGGGGACTTCGGCCTCGGAACCCGACGCGGCCCAGCTCCCCAAACGGGCAGAGTGGCACGAGCACGGGTGAGGGGTGGGCGGATGCGCCCGCATCCACCCACCCCTCGCATCGGACCCCTCAGTAGGTCATGCCGTCTGCCCGCGGTGCTTGCCCTCCGCGATCTCCTCGACGAGCTTCGCGTTGAACGCCGGCAGGTCGTCTGGAGTGCGGCTCGAGACGAGCCCCTGGTCGACATGGACCTCCTCGTCGACCCAGGTCGCCCCGGCGTTGATGAGGTCGGTCTTGAGGCTCGGGAAGCTCGTGAGCGTGCGCCCGTCGAGCACCTTCGCGTCGGTGAGGATCCACGCGCCGTGGCAGATCGCCGCAACCGGCTTGTGCGCCTCGAAGAAGTCTCGCGCGAACGAGACCGATGACTCGTCGAGACGAAGGAGGTCGGCATTGCCGACCCCTCCCGGGAGCACGAGCGCGTCGAAGTCCGCTGCCTTCGCATCAGCCGAAGCGAGGTCGACGGTCTGCTCGTGCCCGTTCTTGCCCGTCACGGTGCCGGACTCGGGCGCGACGAGCGTCGCGTCTGCGCCCGCCTCGGTCACGGCGCCCCAAGGGCTGGTCAGCTCGCTGTCCTCGAAGTCGTTCGTGAGGAGGAAGGCCACGCGCTTGGTGTCGAGAGTCGTCATTGCTGAGTGTCCTTTCGTCGGGGGAAGTGTGCAGCTCGATCCGGACCGATATCCCGGCCCGCAACCGAGCAGACGTCCACGCTCTCGCACCGACCTCCCCGAACCTTGGATGTCCCGTGTGCGCGCCCTGGCCGTCAGCTGGACGACCCCAGCAGCAGCTTCCGCAGCGCCGCCTCGCCTGAGCCCCTGCCCGACACGACCACGCGTCCCTCGTCGTAGGCCTCGATGACGCGCGGATCGATGTAGCTCGACCTCGCGACCGCTGGCGTGTTCCCGAGCAGCTCGGCGGTGTCGCGCACGGCCTGCGCCACCAGCGACTTGCGCTCCCGAACGGTGCCCCCGACCCCCAGTTCAGCGAGCCGACCCGCCGCGAAGACCGTGCCGTGGAGCGTGCGGAAGTCTTTGGCCGTGAACTCGCCCCTCGTGCGCATCCTGATGTCGTCGTTGACCTCTCTGGCCGCGAGACGTCGCCAGGCTCGCCCGTCCTTCCACGCCAGGATGCGCCGCCCAGGCGAGCCGGTGCCCTTGCGCTCCCCCAGGAACGACACGAGCTCGACGTCCTCGATGAGGGCACTCCACGGCACCCCGCTCTTGCCCTTGAACTCGAGCAGCACCTGCTCGTCCTGCAGCAGGATGTGCCGGTTCAGCAGTGTCGTGAGCCCCCGGTGCCCGAACTGCTTCGCCGACCTCTCGCTGCCGACCCGCAGGAATGCCGTGTCGAGGAGCTTGAAGCTCGCGGCGAGCGAGGCATCCCTGCCGGAGCTCGCTGTGCGAAGGGCGCTCGTCGCCGAACGCCTCGCCGAGGGGAGCACCCGGGACAGCTCGAGGGCCCGGTCGAAGGTCACGATCTGCCGTTTCGCCGTCCAGTCGGGATGGTAGATGTACTGGGTTCGGCCGAGCGCATCCACGCCGAGGGCGAGGACATGGGCGTTCTCGTGCGGCGCGATGCGCACGTCCCGCCAGGCGGGTGGGATCGCGAGCGACGCGAGGCGCTCGCGGACCCGCGCGTCGACGATGCGCTCACCACGCTCGTCGCGGTAGCTGAAGCCGTTCCCCGCCGAGTGCCGGGTCCACGCCCCTCCCGCGGGAGTCCACCTTCGCAGTCGAACCATGCCCCCTGGGTAACACCCACCACCCCGTTGTGGCAAGGCTTCAACGCTGAGGATCAGATTGGCGTATTTCTAGGAGGTATCAGCTTCCCTGAGATGTCGTGAGAACTCCCCACAGAACTCAGGGAACAGCCCCTCACGCACATCTCGGTGCGCGAAGATGCGACTATCCGTCTGAGACGGTCGCCAACGACGGCAGGAGCCTCATGCCATTCCCCGTTCCACCTCTCACCGCGACGACGCCCGCCGAGGGCCGCGTCGACCGCCTCTCCGAGAACTCGTACCGGGTCGTCAAAGACGGACGTGTCCTCGGCTTCATCAACAAGATCGACGAGCTCTGCGTCGTCTCGGCAGGGTCCGACCCCGGTGCAGCCTTCGAAGTGCTGCAGACCCGCGACTTCGCCCGCGCCGTCAAGGAGCTCCAAGACCGAGCCTGACTCGTGGCAACCCAGCAGCGCGGCTCAAGGTTCCGCTGGAAGGCAGCGGGCCTCGGAGCCGCGTGCGCCGTCGCCGTCGCCGTTGTGGTGAGCGGATGCTCGCCGACCGGCAGTGCGCCGAGCTCAGAGTCCAGCACTGGCACGTTCTCGCCGGTCGCAGCGCCACAGGCTACGGAAAGCCCCGAAGCCTCGGAGGCCTCGGCGGCCTCAACGGCAGAGGACGGCGGGGAGCTCGTCTTCGCCGCCACGGCGGATGACCGCCATTCGTGGATCACCGCGGAGGCCCGCGTGACCGGCGTGACCCGGACGGGCACGTGCGAGTACACCGCGAGCGCCGAGGGCGTCGACACGATCACTCGCACGGCGAAGGCGCTCAGCAGCAACTACGACACGGTGTGCGGTGATATCTCCTTCGAGCTCGGCACGCCCGGCACCTACACCGTGACCGTCACCATCACGGGCGTCACCGCGGAGCCGGTGACCGGCAGCACCGAGGTCGAGTTCCTGGGCTCCTCCGCCGACTGAAGGGCCCGGACAGCCTCACCCTCACCACCGCACCGCCTGCACCGCCCCAGGTGGCGCGCCCTCGCCGCGCCCCCGCTCTCCGCCTTCCCGCCCCGCTCGCGCCCCCTCTCGCTACCCCGCTCGCGCCCCGCCCGCGCCCCCGCTCCTACCCCGC
>NZ_PSYC01000018.1:0-21960 GCF_002931515.1 Pseudoclavibacter sp. RFBG4
ACCCCGGGCCCGGCCCTCGCCACCCCGGGCCCGCCCGCCTGTCTCGGGCTGGAGAAGTCACGTCGTTGCGGGAAACTTCCCGCAACGACGAGACGTTGCCAGCCCGAGTCGGGGTGTGAGTGGACGGACCGGCGGGTCTAGGCCCCGGGCCGGGCCAGGTCCAGGGCCCAGGTCCAGGTCCAGGTCCACGTCCACGTCCACGGGCCAGGGTCTACGCGCCAGAGACGATGACCGAGCGGTGCAGGGTCCTGGCTGCAGGGCCAGGGGATGCAACGGCCCGAGTCGGGATTCGGGACCGCGGAGGCAGGGCGCGCGCCGGCCGGCCGCAGCGTGCCCCCCGTCACCTATTCCGGGATGGAGAAGTCACTTCGTTGCGGGGAACTTCCCGCAACGAAGTGACGTTGCCAGCCCGAGTCGGGAGCCCGGGGAGGAACAGCCGGGGGAGGACCAGGCAAGGCGAAGACCGGGCGAGCCAGTGGAGGGTCGGCCAGGGGAGCACCGGGCGAGGCAGGACCGGGCCGGCGAGTCAGACCGTGTCGGAGACGGGGCGGCCGAGCTGCAGGTGCTCGTGCGCGAACGCGACCGTCTCGCGCAGCATGCGCAGGCGGTCCGGCTCGTTCTTCGCCTTGCGCGTGTTCACCTCGGCGACCACATGGCCAGACCAGCCGATCGACGCGAGGTACTGGAGAGTCTCGGCCACGGGCTGCCCGCCCTCGCCGGGCGCGAGGTGCTCGTCGAAGAGCTTGTCGTTCGCCTCGGGCGCCTGCCCGTCGCAGAGGTGGATGTGCCGCAGCCGGTCGCCGGCCGCCTTCGCCATCTGCAGGGAGTCGCGGCCGGAGAGCGCGGCGTGCGAGAAGTCGAGCGTGATGGCGTCGCAGTCCATGTCGACAGGGTCGATGCCCGGCTTGTAGGCCTGCAGCGCCCGGCCGGACACCTTCCAGGGGAACATGTTCTCGACGGCGATCTCGGTGCCGGTGTCCTCGTTGATCTCGCGGACGATGCCGAGGAAGTTCTCCGCGTATCCCGACTGCCACCGGAACGGCGGGTGCACGACAACCGTGGAGGCGCCGATGTCGCGGGCGAGCTCGGCGGAGCGCTGGAGCTTCGTGCGCTGGTCGCGGCCCCACACGAACTGCGTGAAGAGCAGCACGGGTGCGTGCACGGCCAGCACCGGGAGCTGGTACTTGTCGATGAGCCGCTTCAGCGCATCCACGCTTCGTGACGTCTGGTCCGTCGAGATCATGATCTCCATACCGTCGAAGCCCGCGTCGCGAGCTATCTGGAACGAGGTCTCGACAGACTTCGGGAACGTGCAGGAGGTGCTCATGCCGACGGTGATCATTTTCCGGAGATTACTCCTCTCGGCTGTCCGAAAGGTGACGGAGCCCGGCCCGGCTCAGGAGAGCCGGTACTCGAGTTCTGGTCGACCGGGTGTGCCGTACCTCGGGGTGCGCTCGGCGGCCGCCGTGTCGACGAGGTGCTCCAGGTAGCGGCGGGCCGTGACCCGAGAGAGGGCGAGCTGCTCGGAGAGCTCCTTGGCGGAGATGCCACTGCCGGCCTCGAGGCCGCGGAGGGCGGCGATGACGCCCGTGAGGGTCTCGCTGGTCAGTCCTTTGGGGAGGCTCGACTGCGGTGCGGCGTGCCGGAGGGCCGCGAGGGTCTGGTCGACCTCGTCCTGGCTCGAGACGACGTGGTCGAAGAGACCGGCACGGTATTCGCGGAGCGCCTCGAGCTTCTCCGCGAAGGTCTGGAAGGTAAAGGGCTTCAGCAGGTAGTGGGCGATGCCGAGCGACACCGCCTGCTTGACGGTCGCGGCCTCGCGGACGGCGGTGACCGCGATGATATCGACGTCGTGCCCCTCGGCCCGAAGCTTGCGGGCCACGTCGATGCCGGTCGCATCCGGCATGTTGATGTCGAGCAGGACGACGTCGATGCGAGCAGCATCGCCGTGGCCCGACGCTCGGACGGCGAGGATCGCGGCGGACGCCGTGCCGACGACGCCGACCGTCGTGAAGCCGGCGAGCCGGTCGACGTAGGAGGCGTGCGCTCGCGCAGTCATGGGCTCGTCGTCGACGACGAGCACATGCAGGTCTCGCGGCGAGCGTTCGTCAGTGGTCATCCGACGCTCCTCCAGCGCCCGAGGTGGCGCCTCGGGTGCCCGCAGGCACGTGGATTCGCGGCACTCCGTGCCCGGTCTCGGTCACCGTGTCCTCTTCTCGGACGGCCGGCTGCTCGCGCAGTGGCAGGCAGACCGTGAACGCGGACCCCTCGACCTCGATGCTTCCCCCGGACCTGCGCACGGCCTGGCGGACGAGCGCGAGCCCGACGCCTCGGCCCTTGCCGGGTTTGCCGGAGACGCCGAAGTCGAAGATGCGGCTGAGGAAGTCCGGGTCGGGTCCCTCGCCGCTGTCGCTCACCTCGATGAGCACCTCCCCGTCGAGCTCCTCGACGAGCACCCGCACGGCGGGTGAGGGCGTCGTCCGGGCCGCCTCGAGCGCGTTGTCGACGAGGTTGCCGACGATCGTGATGAGGTCGCGAGCCGAGGCGCTCGCGGGGACCCGCTCCGGCAGGTGCAGCTCGAAGCGCACGTCCATCTCGTCGGCCTGCGCCGACTTGCCGAGGAGCAGGGCGACGAGCACCGGGTCCTCGACGGCGCGCACGAGGCGGTCGGCCAGCTCCTGGCTGACTCCGAGGGTCGAGCTGGCGAGACGCATCGCCTCCTCCGGCTGCCCGAGCTCGATGAGGGCGATGATGGTGTGGAGTCGATTCGCGAACTCGTGCGCCTGCGAGCGGAGCGCCGCGGCGAGGGTCTGGGAGGTCTCGAGCTCGCCGCTCAGCTCCTCGATGCGGGAGTGGTCGCGCAGCGTGACGACGGTGCCCGCGAACCGGGGAGCGTCGTGGCCGGGGCCGCGCGTCACGACCGCCTCGCAGTTCACGACGAGCACGTGGCGCTCCGTGACCACGATCTCGTCGACGACGGCCTCGCCGCGCAGCATGGCCTCGCGGAGGATCTCGGGTGCCTCCAGGTCGCGCACCGGGACCGGCGCGGCATGCTCGTCGAAGGGCGGCAGGCCGAGGTACTCGGCGGCCTTCACGTTCGTGAGCACGATCCTGCCCTTCGTGTCGATGAGCACCAGACCCTCGTCGATGGAGCGCAGCACCCCCTCGTAGTAGGCGAACATCCGCGCGAGGTCCTCCGGGCCGCGATTGTCGGTCACGCGGCGAAGGTAGCGGCTGAGCGCCCAGGCGCCAGCCCCGCCGATGAGCAGCGCGCCGAACGCGGACCAGAGGATGAGCGCGATGCGGGACCCGGTCGCGACGTGCGCGTTCGACACGGTGACGCCCGCGGAGACGAGGGCGACGACCTCGCCGTCGTCCCAGATGGGGGCGACGGCGCGCACCGAGGGGCCGAGGGTGCCCGTGTAGGTCTCCGTGAAGGTGGAGCCGGTGAGTGCAGCGTCGATGTTGCCCTGGAACGGGCGGCCGATCTCCTCGGGGTTGCGGTGCGTGATGCGCACCCCGTCCGTGTCCATGATCGTGATGAAGTCGACGCCGGTGGAGTCGGAGATGGAGATCGCGTAGGGCTGCAGGCTGCTGCTCGGGGCGGCTGTCTCGAGCTGCTCCACGACGAACGGGTCGTGGGCGATGGTCTCGGCAACGGCGAGGCTGCGCAACGCGGCGTCGTCTTCGGCCTCGCGTCTCGCATCCGCCCACACGATCGCCACGCCGATGCCGGTGAGCACGAGGATGGCGACGAACTGCAGCACGAAGAGGCGCGTCGCGACGCTCCAGCTTGCGAATCGCATGGTGCTCCTCCTCACGGTCGTCGCATCTCCCGGCGCTGCACTGCACCGTCGGCGATGAGAACAGTATGAACGCAAGTCGCGGCGGTCATGTGGGGGAGCGGATGCTCGATCCATCGTTCCCGACGCAGCTCGCGTCGGATCTCAAAGGAGAGAAGACAGCAATGGCGCTCACATCTCAGGACCAGAAGGCTCCGCGCAAGCGCGGCATCGACAAGACGCACTGGCTCTACATCGCCGTCATCATCGCGGTGCTCGCGGGCATCACGGTCGGACTTGTCCTCCCGGAGTTCGGGAAGGCGCTCAAGCCCGTCGGGGAGGCGTTCGTCGCCCTCATCAAGATGATGATCGCCCCGATCATCTTCTGCACGATCGTGCTCGGTGTCGGCTCCATCGCGAAGGCCGCGACGGTCGGCAAGGTGGGTGGGCTCGCGCTCCTCTACTTCATCACGATGTCGACCTTCGCCCTCGGCATCGGCATGGTCGTCGGCAACTTCATCCACCCGGGTGAGGGCCTCAACATCGCCAGCGCGTCGTACGAGGCGGATGCGGCGAAGAGCGAGGGCACGGCCGACTTCCTCCTCGGCATCATCCCGACGTCGCTGTTCTCATCGCTGACGGACGGCAGCATCCTGCAGGTGCTGTTCGTGGCACTGCTGCTCGGCTTCGGCCTGCAGAAGATGGGCACGAAGGCGGCGCCCATCATCGACGCGATCGCGCAGATCCAGGCCCTCGTGTTCCGCGTGCTCGGCATGATCATGTGGGTCGCCCCGGTCGGCGCGTTCGGCGCCATCGCCGCGGTCGTGGGGGCGACGGGCATCGACGCGGTCATCGCGCTCGGTACGCTCATGATCGCCTTCTACATCACGTGCGCGCTGTTCATCGTCGTGGTCCTCGGCTCGCTGCTGTGGCTCGTGGCGCGCGTCAACATCTTCAAGCTCATGAAGTTCCTCGGCCGTGAGTACCTCCTCATCGTGTCGACGTCGTCGAGCGAGGTCGCGCTGCCCCGCCTCATCGCGAAGATGGAGCACGTCGGCGTCTCGAAGTCGGTCGCCGGCATCACGATCCCGACCGGCTACTCCTTCAACCTGGACGGCACGGCCATCTACCTGACGATGGCGTCGCTGTTCATCGCCAGCGCGATGGGCACGCCGCTCTCGATCGGCGAGCAGGTGTCGCTGCTGGTCTTCATGATGATCGCCTCGAAGGGCGCCGCCGGTGTGACCGGTGCTGGCCTCGCGACGCTCGCCGGCGGCCTGCAGGCTCACCGCCCCGACCTCGTGGATGGCGTCGGCGTGATCGTCGGCATCGACCGCTTCATGTCGGAGGCGCGTGCCCTCACGAACTTCACGGGCAACGCCGTCGCGACGGTGCTCGTCGGAACGTGGACGAAGGAGATCGACAAGCAGCGCGTCGACCTCGTGCTCAGCGGAGGCGCCCCCTTCGACGAGGCGACCATGAACGAGGACGTGCACGGCTCGACCGACCACTCGCGAGACGCGAAGAGCGCACAGGTCATGGACCAGGAGCGCGCGACCGCGTAGGCCGCTCGGCGCGGTCGGCCCGCGCACGCAGACCTGTGGGGTGTGCATCCGTTTCGCGAGAACCGGATGCACACCCCACAGGTCTGCGCGCAGCAGCTCTGCCTAGAGCCAGTCGCGCCTCTTGAACACGATGTAGAGCACGACGGAGGAGCCGATGACGAGGGTGATGGACGCGATGAGGCCCTCGACCTGGTCGTGGCCGGGGAAATCGACGTTCATGCCGAAGAAGCCCGTGATGGCTGTCGGGACGGCGATGATCGCCGCCCAGCCCGTGACCTTCTTCATGATCTCGTTCATCTTGTTGCCCTGCAGGGCGATGCTCGTCTCAATGGCGGTCGAGATGTGGTCGGCGAGCGTCTCCGACCAGTCGGCGGCAAGGCCGGCATGGTCTCCGACGTCGGCGAAGTAGGGGTGTAGCTCCGGCGCCACCTTCTCCTCTCCCTGGTGGATGAGGAGGGTGATGACCTCTTTGAGGGGGAGCGTCGCGTGGCGCAGCTTGGAGACGCTGCGGCGCAGGGTGAACGCGCGCCGCTGCACCTCGCTGGTGTCGGGCCGTTCGCTGAAGAGGCCGTCGCTGAGCGCCTCGATGACCTCGTCGAGCCGCTCGACCGAGTCGGTGTGGCTGTCGACGACGATGTCGAGCAGCGCCCACACGAGCCACGGCACCCCGTAGGTGGAGAGCTCCTCGTTGTCGTCGAGCCGCTTCGCGACCGCGTCGATGGGGAAGCGATCCTCGTGCACGGTGATGAGGATGCCGGGCAGGATGAAGGCCGTCAGTCGCGAGATCTCGACGGTGCCCTCCTCGTCGCACTCCGACGCCGAGAGCGTCAGCAGGAGGTGCGAATCGAATCTCGCGAGCCGTGGCCGCTCGAGGTGGGACCGCGCGTCCTCGACCGCGAGCTGGTGCAGGTCGAGGAGCGTCGCCAGCTCGTCGAGGGCGCCCTCCTCGTCGAGCGTCAGGTCGACCCAGACGGTGCAGTTCGCGGATGCTCGGTGCTCGGCGAGGGCCGTCAGCGAATGCTCGCCCTCGACTCGCTTCCCTTCGCGGTAGAGCCTCTTCGTCTGCATGCGGCTCATCGTACGACCGCGGCTGGCGTCAGCTGTGCGGGGGCTGTGCGGCGCTCGCGGGAGGCTTGCCGTAGCTGAGTCTGCGGATGGCCCACTCGGCCGGTCCCGGCTTGCCTGCCCGCTCGAGCAGGACGGCGCCGAGGAGCGTCACGAGCCAGGCGCCGGCCCCGATGAGGAACGCGCCACCGGTGCCGACCGTGCCGCCCAGACCGAGCGACCAGGCGGGCATGAGGAGCAGGAAGATGACGGACTGCGCCAGGTAGCCGGACATGGAGCGTCGCCCGAGGGCGGTCAGCGCCCCGACGATGGGGCCGGGCGCTGTCCCGGCCTGCTGACTGCGGGCGACGATGAGCGCGAAGAGCGCCGCGTAGCCGGCCCCGGCCAGGATGCCGGTGGCGGAGTGCAACGACCCGGCCAGGAACCACACCGGGCCAGGCGCGAAGCCGAACGCGAGCCCCAGCGCGAACGGGATCCCGCCGATGACGGCCGCCGCGACACCGGCCGTCGCGATGAGACGAACGGCGCGAGCGTGCTCCCATGGGCGCTCGAGGAGCTGGTGCCTCGCCATGATGAGGCCGAGCATCATGGGCGGGAGGACCCCGAGCACCGTCAGCGGCGCGAACGCCAGGAACGGCAGGAACTCGCCCACGCGCGCGGCCTGCGCATCCAGGAACGTCTCGCTCAGGACCGACGGCATCTGGACGATCGCCCCCGTCTCCATCTCGCTGAGTCCGGATGCCGCAGCCCCGTCGCCGCTGCCGAACGCGATGGCAAGCGGGGCGGTGATGCCGAAGACGAGCCAGAGCACCCAGCTCGGTGAGCGCATCAGCAGGATGAGGACGAAGCCTGCGAGGGCGTACGTGTGCATGATGTCGCCCATGAAGAGGAGGAGCCCGTGGAGGGCGCCGAACACGAACAGCCAGGTATTGCGCTTCGCGAGGAGCCCGCGCACCACCGGCCACGGCGTGCCCCTGCGCTCCTCGCGGGTGACGAGCTGATGTAAGCCGTACGCGAACAGCAGCGAGAAGAGGGGGAAGCTGCGGTTGTCGATGAAGAGCGCACCGAGGACATCGGCGATGCGGTCGCCGACCCCGGGGTCCAGCGGGCGGAACAGGATGCCCTGTTCCCTGCCGTACAGGTACACGGTGAGGTTCGCGATCGCGATGAAGAGGAGGGCGAAACCTCGAGCCGCATCCGGCGCGAGAGCACGCGCCTGAGTCGCCGTGGGCTGGAGTCCTGGCGGTGAGAGCTGCATGCTCACACGCTACCGAGAACGGCATTCGGCACACACGCAGTCAACTGCCAGGTAAAATAAATCTGTCCACACCGCTGCATGAGCTCCAGGAGGCCGAATGATCGCGTTCCTGGCTATCTTCCTCGGCGCGAGCATCCTCATTCCGGTGCTCCACAGGTGGCTTCGGAACGTGACGTTCCTCGCCGCCGCTGCCATCCCCGCCGTCGCCTTCGTCTGGACCGCGCTGCTCGGTCCGCGCATCCTGAGCGGCGAGGTGCTCGTCGAGAGCATCCCCTGGATCCCGCAGATCGACATCGCCATCGCCATGCGGATGGACGTGCTCGCCTGGGTCATGACGCTCATCGTCACGGGCATCGGCTCGCTGGTGCTCGTCTACTGCGGCCGCTACTTCAAGCCGGACGAGCCCGACATCGGCCGATTCGCCGCAGTGCTGCTCGCCTTCGCCGGCGTCATGTTCGGCCTCGTGCTCGCCGACGACATCTACCTCCTCTTCATCTTCTGGGAAGCGACGAGCGTGCTCTCGTTCCTGCTCATCGGGCACTACTCGTCGAAGCGCGCGAGCCGCGGTGCCGCCATGCAGGCGCTGCTCGTCACGACGCTCGGCGGCCTCGCCATGCTCGTCGGCCTCGTCATGCTGCACGCGTCGACCGGCACGTCGCTGCTGTCCGGGATCATCGCGAACCCGCCCGAATTCGACGGCTTCACCATCACGGCCATCATGCTCGTGCTCGCGGGCGCCGTCACGAAGTCGGCCCTCGTGCCGTTCCACTTCTGGCTCCCCGCCGCGATGGCCGCGCCCACCCCGGTGAGCGCGTACCTGCACGCCGCGGCGATGGTGAAGGCCGGTATCTACCTCATCGCGCGCCTCGCACCCGGCTACGCGGAGATGCCCGGCTGGCGCGAGGTGCTCGTCACGATCGGCATCGCGACGATGCTCATCGGCGGGTGGCGTTCGCTGCGCCAGCACGACCTCAAGCTGATCCTCGCCTACGGCACCGTCAGCCAGCTCGGCTTCATGACCATCGTCGTCGCCTTCGGCACGCGGGACGCGGCGCTCGCGGGCCTCGCCATGGTCATCGCCCACGCGTGCTTCAAGGCCGCGCTGTTCCTCATCGTCGGCATGATCGACCACCGCACGGGAACCCGCGACATCCGCAAGCTCTCCGGCCTCGCGAAGGCCGCGCCCGTGCTGTTCTGGATGACGGCGCTGGCGATCGCCGCCATGGCCGGCGTGCCCCCGATGTTCACGTTCGTCGCCAAGGAGGCCATCCTCACGGCCCTCCTCGAGGCGGGCGAGGCAGGCAACATGTGGGGCTGGGTCGCGCTTGTCGGCGTCATCATCGGCACCGTGTTCACGGTCGCCTACTCGGCCCGCTTCCTCTACGGCGCCTTCGCGTCGAAGCCCGAGGTCGAGCGCGTCCGCTACGTGCCAGAGCACCTCGACTTCATGTTCTCCCCGCTCATCCTCGTCGCCGCCTCGCTCGGCCTCGGCTTCGCCTCCGGCCTCGTCGATCCCGTGCTCGCGATGTACGCGGACACGCTGCCGGAGATACCGGGTGCCAAGCCGTACTACCTGGCTCTGTGGCACGGATTCGAGCCAGCGCTGTTCATCACGATCGGCACCTTCATCCTCGGTGGCCTGCTCTTCCTCTGGCGGGCGCCCGTCGCCCGCGCCCAGGCGAAGGTGCCGCCGCTCATCGAGTCGTCGCGCGGCTACTGGACCACGATGCGCGTCGTCGACGTCATCGCCGCCCGCACCACCGCGACCACCCAGCGCGGCTCGCTGCCCTTCTACCTCGCGTCGATCTTCATCATGTTCGTCGTCGCCTCCGTCTTCACGCTCGTCACGATGGACACCCCGGTGCCCGCGTTCGAGACCGAGATCCGCTGGCAGGAGATCGCGATCATCCTGATCATGATCCTCGCCGCGTTCTTCGTGACGAGCTCGGAGAAGCGCTTCCAGGGCGTCATCCTCGTGGGCGTCACCGGCTACGGCATGGCGGGGCTCTTCGCGCTCTCCGGCGCCCCTGACCTCGCGATCACGCAGGCGCTCATCGAGACGATCACGCTCGTCGTGTTCGTCCTCGTGCTGCGCCGACTCCCGGCACGCCACGGCAAGGCGCTCAAGAACCCGCCGTCGTGGCTGCGCTGGCTCATCGGCGGCTCCGTCGGGATCGTCATGGCCATCGTCGCCTGGATCGCGCTCGCCTCCCGCCAGGCTTCCCCCGACTCGCTGTTCTTCCCCGAGTTCGCCTTCAAGGGCGGGCACGGCTCGAACATCGTCAACGTCACGCTCGTCGACATCCGCGGCTGGGACACGATGGGGGAGCTCTCCGTGCTCATCGCCGCCGCCACGGGTGTCGCGAGCCTCGTCTACCTCAACAACCGCGGCCGCTCGCGCGTGGACGCCGCCCGCGGCCCGCGCTTCCTGCGCGCCTCCCGCCCCGTCACCGAGCCCATCGACCTCGCGGCCGTGAGCGCCGCCGGCCAGAAGCTCGGCAAGGCAGACAAGCTGCAGGGGGAGCGCCGCAAGGTCTGGCTCATCGCCGGGAAGTCGCTGGCCCCGAACAACCGCTCGATCATCCTCGAGGTCGTCGTGCGGCTCGTGTTCCACGCGCTGCTCATCGCATCCCTCTTCCTCCTCTTCACCGGCCACAACACCCCGGGTGGCGGTTTCGCCGGCGGTGCCGTCGCGAGCCTCGCGCTCGCCGCGCGCTACCTGGCCGGCGGCAGGGCCGAGCTCGATGAGGCAGTGAAGGTGGATGCGGGCCGGCTGCTCGGCATCGGGTTCCTGCTCGCGACGCTCACGGCGCTCGTGCCGATCTTCTTCGGCCAGGCGCCCTTCACCTCCTCGTGGATCGACCAGGACATCCCCGGCATCGGCCAGTTCGTCTTCGTCACGTCGACCGTCTTCGACATCGGCGTCTACCTCATCGTCATCGCGCTGGTGATCGACATCCTGCGCTCCCTCGGTTCGGAGATCGACCTGCAGATCGAACAGGATGCGTCCCCGGACTCCGACTCGGCTGCCGAGCACGACGGCCTCCAGGGCGAGACCCCGGACGGTGGCGAGACGGGCTACAACACGGGGGCGCTCGCCCGAGTCAACGAAGAGGTCGAAGCAGCCCAGTCAGACATCGAACCCGTCGAATCCGAGGAGGTGACACGCTCATGACGCTGTCCCTCGTGCTCCTCGTCGGCATGGCCGCGCTCTACACGTGCGGCGTCTACCTGCTCCTCGAGCGCAGCCTCACGCGCATGCTCCTCGGGATCCTGCTCGTCGGCAACGCGACGAACATCCTGCTCTTCTTCATGTCGGGCAGCTTCGGCCTCGCCCCCATCTACGACCCTGACGTCGCGCCGGAGGACTACTCCGACCCGATTCCGCAGGCCTTCATCCTCACGGCCATCGTCATCACCTTCGGCGTGACGGCCTTCATGCTCGCCCTCATCTACCGCTCGTGGCGCCTGGCGCAGGCCGACACCGTGAGCGACGACGAAGAGGACATCGCGATGCGCACGGCCGACCTGTCTCAGGACGACGAGGAGTTCGACGAGGACGACTCCGGCGACACGGAGTTCGGGGAGTACGCGGAAGCGGCGGTTTCGACCGCCCGCATCAACATGGGCGAGGGGCCGAAACCCGGCTCGGGCAAGGACAGCTTCGCCGAGGCATCGCTCAAGGCAACCGAGCCGAGCAACCGGCACGAGGAGCTCGAGGAGTTCCGGGCCGGTGAGCAGGATGCGCAAGCCGAGCAGGGCTCGCAGCCTGACGGAGCTCGCGAGGTCGGACTCGACTCGGGCGCCGACGACCACGCCGAACCGCACGACGACGCAGGGAAGGGGGACCGCTCATGACCTCGCTCGTTCCCCTCATCGTGCTCGTGCCGCTCATCGGAGCGGCGCTCACGCTGACCGCTGCTCGCGCGGCACGCCTCCAGATCTTCCTGGCCCAGGCGACGCTCGTGCTCGCACTCGTCGTGAGCATCGGCCTGCTCGTGGCCGTCAACACCTCGGGTGAGGCGCTCGTCGTGCAGGGCGGCGGCTGGCTCGCCCCCTTCGGCATCTCGCTGGTCGTCGACCAGCTGTCGGCGATGCTCGTGCTCGTCACGAGCATCGTGCTGCTCGCCGTCATGGCGTTCTCCATCGGGCAGGGCGCGGCGGACGGCGACGACGAGACACCCGTCTCGATCTTCTACCCCACTTACCTCGTCCTGGCGGCTGGCGTCTACAACGCGTTCATCGCCGGCGACCTCTTCAACATGTTCGTGGGCTTCGAGATCCTCCTCGTGTCGAGCTTCGTGCTCATCACACTCGGCGGTACGACGGAGCGCATCAAGGCGGGCGTGACGTACATCGTCGTCAGCCTCGTGTCCTCGTTCATCTTCCTCGGCTCGATCGCCCTCATCTACGGCGCGGTCGGCACCGTGAACTTCGCGGAGATCGCCGTGCGGATGGCCGAGCTGCCGCAGGACGTGCAGCTCATGCTGCACATGCCGCTCCTCATCGCGTTCGCCATCAAGGCGGCGCTCTTCCCGCTGTCCTTCTGGCTGCCGGACTCGTACCCGTCGGCGCCAGCACCGGTGACGGCCGTGTTCGCGGGCCTGCTCACCAAGGTGGGTGTGTACGCCATCCTGCGCACCGAGACGCTGCTGTTCTGGGACAACGACATCTCGGTGCTGCTCATGGTCATAGCGCTGCTGACGATGGTCGTCGGCATCCTCGGCGCCGTGGCGCAGGCAGGCATCCGACGAATGCTGTCGTTCACGCTCGTCAGCCACATCGGCTACATGATCTTCGGCGTCGCGCTCGGCACGGAGCTCGGTGACGCCGCGACGGTGTTCTACATCGTCCACCACATCATCGTGCAGACGGCCCTGTTCCTCGTCACGGGTCTCATCGAGCGCATCGCGGGCTCGTCCTCGCTCACGCACCTGGGCGGGATGCTCAAGCGCGCGCCGTTCGTGGCGGTGCTGTTCTTCATCCCCATGCTTAACCTCGGCGGCATCCCGCCGTTCTCCGGCTTCATCGGCAAGGTCGGCCTCTTCACCGCTGGCGCGGCGGAGGGCAGCGTGCTCAGCTACGTGCTCATCGGCGCGGGTGCCGTGACGAGCCTCCTGACGCTCTACGCCCTCATCCGCGTCTGGAACCTCGGCTTCTGGCGCACGCAGGAGCAGGTCGTCGACTTCTCGTCGCCCATGACGGAGCGCATCTCCGACACCCCCGAGTCCGCCGTCGTGACCGAGACGAAGTCCTCGTCGCGGCTCATGACGATCGCGACGACCACCATGGTCGCCGTGAGCGTCGCCATCACGGTCTTCGCCGGCCCCATCTACGAATGGTCCGAGACGGCCGCGTTCGACCTGGTACCCGCCGAGTACATCAGCTCGGTCTCCAACGGGGAGGTGCTCAAGCCATGAAGGTGAAAGACGTCAGCGCCCGCAAGCCGAGGCGCCACGCCATCCTCGTCCAGCTGCCGCTGCTGCTCGCGCTCGTCGCGTTCTGGCTGGTGCTGTGGGGGCACGTCGACGTCATCAGCGTCGTCACCGGGATCATCTTCTCGGTCATCATCGTCGAGGTCTTCTACCTGCCGGCGGTCGACCTCTCGGGTCGCATCAACCTGTGGTGGAGTCTTGTCTTCTTCGTGAAGTTCCTCTACCGCCTCGTGAGCGCATCCCTCATCGTCGCGTGGCTCGCGTTCCGGCCCGCGAAGCCGCCGCTCGGCTCCGTGGTCTCGGTGCAGCTGCGCACGCGCAGCGACTTCGTGCTCACCCTCACAGCCGAGGTGAACATGCTCATCCCCGGCTCCATGGTCGTCGAGGTCGACCGGATGCACTCCGTGCTGTACCTGCACGTGCTCGATGCCTCCACAGACGAGGCCGTCGAGTCCGTCAAAGCGCTCGCGCTCGACGTCGAGGAGGGCCTCGCGCTCGCCCTGGGCACACGCGACGACCTCTGGCGAGTCAACCGAGACCGGGTGCGTCGCGGCCTCGGCCCCATCGGCCAGTCGCCAGCGCAGAAGAAGCACGAGGCCATCCGCGACAAGCAGTTCGCGCACGACATGCCCGTCTTCGTCGAGGGCACGGCGGACAGCCGCTCAACGGCTCCAGAGGGGAACAAGTGATGGTCGTCGACGTGCTCGTCTGGATCTTCGGCACGATGTTCGCGGTCGCCGCGCTGCTCGCAGTGATCCGCATCATCCGCGGCCCCTCCATCATCGACCGCATGGTCGCGTCCGACGCGCTCCTCACGATCCTCATCTGCGTGCTCGTCGCCGACATGATCATCCGCGGACACACGGACACCCTCCCGCTGGTCCTCGCGCTCGCGATGACCGCATTCATCGCCTCGGTCGCAGTGGCCAGGCACGTCACCAGGCAGGAGGCGAACGCCAGTGAGCGCTTCTGACACGCTTCTCGCATCCGGGGGGCTCCTCACCGAGGGGCCGCTCGAAGTCCTCGACGTCATCTCCCTCATCTGCCTCGGCCTCGGCGCGCTGCTGTCGCTCGCCGCGGGCGTCGGCCTCATGCGCTTCTCCGACGTGCTCATGCGCATGCACGCGCAGACGAAGCCGCAGATCGCCGGGCTCATGTTCCTGCTCATCGGCCTCGCCGTCCAGCAGACGCACCTGCCGACGATCCTGTTCCTCATCCCGATCATGTTCTTCCAGATGCTGACGACTCCGGCGGGTGCGACGATGCTCGCGCGAGCCGGCTACCGCAGCAGGCAGTTCGACAACGTGCCCCTGTTCGCCGACGAGCTCGCATCCGCCGTCGAGAGCGCGCAGCGCCGCACGGACGACGAACTGACTCGGGCGCACGCCGTGCGGACCGGCCAGCCGGAACGCGAGCCGGCACCCGAGCACGAGGGCCTTGGTCACGGCGAGAAGTAGCCAGTCGGCACGGCACTGCCCGGCCGTCGCCGCGGCGTAGAATGGCGGGCATGCCTGAGCCAGAAATCGACATCAAGCCACGCAGTCGGGTCGTCACCGACGGCATCGAAGCCACCACGTCGCGCGGCATGCTCCGCGCCGTGGGCATGGGCGACGAGGACTGGGACAAGCCGCAGATCGGCATCGCGTCCTCGTGGAACGAGATCACCCCCTGCAACCTCTCCCTCAACCGCCTCGCGCAGGGCGCGAAGGAGGGCGTGCACTCGGGCGGCGGCTACCCGCTGCAGTTCGGCACCGTCTCCGTCTCCGACGGCATCTCGATGGGCCACGAGGGCATGCACTTCTCGCTCGTCTCGCGCGAGGTCATCGCCGACTCCGTCGAGACCGTCGTCATGGCCGAGCGCCTCGACGGCACCGTCCTGCTCGCGGGATGCGATAAGTCGATCCCCGGAATGCTCATGGCTTCCGCACGCCTCGACCTCTCGAGCGTCTTCCTCTACGCGGGGTCCATCGCGCCGGGCTGGGTGAAGCTCTCGGACGGCACCGAGAAGGACATCACGATCATCGACTCCTTCGAGGCTGTCGGCGCCACGAAGGCCGGCAAGATGTCCGAGTCCGACCTGAAGCGCATCGAGTGCGCCTTCGCGCCGGGCGAGGGTGCCTGCGGTGGCATGTACACGGCCAACACGATGGCCTCCGTCGCCGAAGCCCTCGGCCTCAGCCTGCCGGGCTCGGCGGCTCCCGCGTCGGCCGACCGCCGCCGCGATGCGTTCGCCCACCGTTCCGGCGAGGCCGTGGTGAACCTGCTCCGCCAGGGCATCACGACGGGCGACATCCTCACGAAGGAGGCCTTCGAGAACGCGATCGCGATCGCGATGGCACTCGGCGGATCGACCAACGTCGTGCTCCACCTCCTCGCGATCGCCCGCGAGGCGCAGGTCGACGTCACCCTGCACGACTTCAACCGCATCGGCGACAAGGTTCCCCACATCGCCGACATGAAGCCCTTCGGCAAGTACGTCATGAACGACGTCGACCGCCATGGCGGCATCCCCGTCGTCATGAAGGCGCTCCTCGACGAGGGCCTCATGCACGGCGACGCGCTCACGGTGACGGGCAAGACGCTCGCCGAGAACCTCCGCGACCTCAACCCCGACCCCGTCGACGGTGACGTCGTGCACACGTTCAGCAACCCCATCCACGCGACCGGCGGCATCACGGTGCTGCACGGCTCTCTCGCCCCCGAGGGCGCGGTCGTCAAGACGGCAGGCTTCGACGCCGACGTCTTCGAGGGCCCAGCGCGTGTGTTCGAGCGCGAACGCGGCGCGATGGATGCGCTCACGAACGGCGAGATCGAAGCGGGCGACGTCATCGTCATCCGCTACGAGGGCCCGAAGGGCGGACCTGGCATGCGCGAGATGCTCGCCATCACGGCGGCCATCAAGGGCGCAGGTCTCGGCAAGGATGTACTACTCTTGACGGACGGACGATTCTCAGGCGGCACAACCGGCCTGTGCATCGGCCACATTGCACCGGAAGCGGTCGACCAAGGTCCTATCGCTTTCGTCCGCAGTGGAGATCTGATTCGGGTCGACATCGCGGCTCGCTCGATCGACCTACTCGTCGACGAAGCTGAGCTCGCCTCCCGCCGAGAAGGCTGGGAACCGCTCCCTCCGAAGTTCACGCGCGGCGTGCTTGCGAAATACTCGAAGCTCGTTCGCAGCGCGTCCGAGGGCGCGACCACGGGCTAGCCCTCAGGGCTCGCCCTCATCGACCGCGCTCGACTCATCGAGTACGAAGAAGAACGGATCTCATGACGCAGGAAACTGCCGCCCGCATCGCCGCGGCGTCACCACCCTCCGCTGGGCACGAGCCCGAGATGCTGACCGGAGCCCAGGCTGTCGTCCGCACCCTCGAGAACCTCGGGGTCACGGACGTCTTCGGACTGCCGGGTGGCGCCATCATCGAGGTGTACGACCCACTCCTCGACAGCACCAAGCTCCGCCACATCCTGGTTCGCCACGAGCAGGGCGCCGGCCACGCCGCCGAGGGCTACGCCTCGGCGAGCGGCCGCACCGGCGTCTGCATCGCGACGAGCGGCCCAGGCGCCACGAACCTCGTCACCGCGATCGCCGACGCCTACATGGACTCGGTGCCGCTGCTCGCCATCACCGGCCAGGTGTTCTCGCACCTCATGGGAACGGACGCCTTCCAGGAGGCCGACATCATCGGCATCACCATGCCGGTGACGAAGCACAGCATCCTCGTCCGCACGCCGGAGGAGATCCCGGCGGCCATCGCCGCGGCGTACCACATCGCGTCGACCGGTCGCCCCGGGCCCGTGCTCGTCGACATCACGAAGGACGCCCAGCAGAAGAAGGCGCCGTACGTCTGGCCGGTGAAGCTCGACCTGCCCGGCTACCGCCCGGTCCTGAAGGCGCACGGCAAGCAGATCCTCGCCGCGGCGCAGCTCATCGCGCAGGCCAAGAAGCCCGTCTTCTACCTCGGTGGCGGCATCGTCCGCTCCGGTGCGTCCGCCGAAGTGCAGCGCCTCGTCGAGAAGACCGGCGCGCCGGCCGTCACGACGCTCATGGCACGCGGCGCGTTCCCCGACTCGCACCCGCAGATGCTCGGCATGCCCGGCATGCACGGCACGGTGCCAGCCGTGCTCTCGCTGCAGGAAGCCGACCTGCTCATCACGATCGGCGCCCGCTTCGACGACCGAGTGACCGGCAAGTCGGCGCTCTTCGCTCCGAACGCCAAGGTCATCCACGTCGACATCGACCCCGCCGAGATCTCCAAGATCCGCACGGCCGACGTGCCGATCGTGGGCGACGCGCGCGAGGTCGCCATCGACCTCCTCGCCGCCGTCACCGACCACGCTCCCGCTGAGGCCTCGCGACTCGAAGAGTGGTGGACCTACCTCAACGGCCTCAAGGCGGAGTTCCCGCTCGGCTTCACCGAGCCGAGCGACGGCCTCCTCTCGCCGCAGCGCATCATCCAGCGCATCAGCGAGCTCACCGGGCCCGAAGCCATCTACGCGGCGGGCGTCGGCCAGCACCAGATGTGGGCGGCGCAGTTCGTCAAGTACGAGCGCCCCAACGCGTGGCTCAACTCCGGCGGCGCCGGCACCATGGGCTACGCCATCCCAGCAGCGATGGGCGCCAAGGTCGCCGAACCGCACCGCACGGTGTGGGCGATCGACGGCGACGGATGCTTCCAGATGACCAACCAGGAACTCGCGACCTGCGCGATCAACGACATCCCCATCAAGGTCGCGATCATCAACAACTCGTCGCTCGGCATGGTGCGACAGTGGCAGACGCTCTTCTACGACGGACGCCACTCGAACACCGACCTCAACACGGGGCACGAGACGGTCCGCATCCCCGACTTCGTGAAGCTCGCCGACGCCTACGGGGCGCTCGGCATCCGCGTCACGAAGGAGGAGGAGATCGACGCCGCGATCAAGCTCGCCCTCGAGACCAACGACCGAAGCGTCGTCATCGACTTCGTCGTGAGCGCCGACGCCATGGTGTGGCCGATGGTGCCGCAGGGCGTCTCGAACAGCTTCGTCCAGTACGCCAAGGAACACAGCCCGACCTTCGAGGGGGAGTAGAACATGTCGAAGCACGTACTTTCCCTCCTCGTCGAGGACAAGCCGGGCCTCCTGACGCGCGTCGCCGGGCTGTTCGCCCGCCGAGGCTTCAACATCGAGTCGCTCGCCGTCGGCACGAGCGAGGTCGAAGGGCTCTCGCGCATCACGGTCGTCGTGGACGTCGAGGAGTTCCCGCTCGAGCAGGTGACCAAGCAGCTCAACAAGCTCATCAACGTCATCAAGATCGTCGAGCTCGAATACGACGCCTCCGTGCAGCGCGAGCACCTCCTCGTGAAGGTCAAGGTCGACGCGACGACTCGCTCGCAGGTCATCGAAGCCGTCAACCTGTTCCGGGCCCGCGTCGTCGACGTGGCGACGGATGCGCTTGTCATCGAGACCACGGGCGACACGGGCAAGGTGCAGGCATTCTTGCGCGTGCTCGAGCCGTACGGCATCCGTGAGATCGTCCAGTCGGGCCTCGTGGCCGTCGGGCGCGGCGCCAAATCCATGACCGAGCGGGTCGCGCGCTGACCCCCGCGTCGCGCGCATCCGCTCAGCACCACCCAAACGCCAGAACGCCAACAATCAAGGAGCACACAAGTGGCTGAAATCCTGTATGACACCGACGCAGACCTGAGCATCATCCAGAGCAAGAAGGTAGCCGTCATCGGCTACGGCTCGCAGGGGCACGCCCACGCGCAGAACCTTCGCGACTCCGGCGTCGAGGTCAAGATCGGCCTGAAGGACGGCTCCAAGTCGGCCCCCAAGGCTCAGGAAGATGGCTTCGAGGTCCTCAACGTTGCGGATGCAGCCGAGTGGGCCGACGTCATCATGATCCTCGCCCCCGACCAGCACCAGCGCTCCATCTACACGGATAGCGTCAAGGACAAGCTCACCGAGGGCAAGACGCTCGCGTTCGCCCACGGCTTCAACATCCGCTTCGGCTACATCGACGCCCCCGAGGGTGTCGACGTGATCCTCGTCGCCCCGAAGGCCCCCGGCCACACGGTGCGCCGCGAGTTCGTCGCAGGCCGCGGCATCCCTGACATCATCGCCGTCGAGAACGACGCGTCGGGCACCGCCTGGGCGACCGCGCTCTCCTACGCCGCCGCCATCGGCGGAACCCGTGCAGGCGTCATCAAGACGACCTTCACGGAGGAGACCGAGACCGACCTCTTCGGCGAGCAGGCTGTGCTCTGCGGCGGCACGTCGCAGCTCATCCAGTACGGCTTCGAGACGCTCACCGAGGCCGGCTACCAGCCCGAGATCGCCTACTTCGAGGTGCTCCACGAGCTGAAGCTCATCGTCGACCTCATCTGGGAGGGCGGCATCGCCAAGCAGCGCTGGTCGGTCTCCGACACGGCGGAGTTCGGCGACTACGTCTCCGGCCCGCGCGTCATCGACCCGAGCGTCAAGGAGAACATGCAGGCCGTTCTCGCCGACATCCAGTCCGGCGCCTTCGCGAAGCGCTTCATCGACGACCAGGACAACGGCGGCGTCGAGTTCGCCGAGTTCCGCAAAAAGGGCGAGTCGCACCCCATCGAGAAGACCGGCCAGGAGCTGCGCAAGCTCTTCGCCTGGAAGCAGACCGACAGCGACTACGTCGACGGACAGGTCGCGCGCTAGGCGTCACCAGCCGCCCGCAGTCCTGAACTGCACGGGGCCGGCCCAGAGCATCCGCTCGGGGCCGGCCCTTCTGCGTCTGCCGGGGGCCGCGTGTTACGGCGGCGCGGGCCGCTGGCGCGCCCCGCGATAGGATCGGTTCGGCCTGCGCCCGCAGACTCCCTGTCTCCACTGGAGGATTCTTCACGTGTCAAAGCCCGTCGTTCTGCTTGCCGAGCAGCTTTCCCCCGCAACCGTGGATGCGCTCGGTCCCGACTTCGAAGTCCGCCAGGTCGACGGTACCGACCGTCCCGCGCTCCTCGAGGCACTCGCCGAGGCCAACGCCATCCTGGTGCGCAGCGCGACCCAGGTCGACGCCGAGGCGATCGCCGCAGCCCCGAACCTGAAGATCATCGCGCGCGCCGGCGTCGGCCTCGACAACGTCGACACGCCAGCCGCCACGAAGGCCGGCGTCATGGTCGTCAACGCGCCCACCTCGAACATCACGTCGGCCGCCGAGCTCGCGGTCGGCCACATCATCTCGCTCGCTCGCCACATCCCGAACGCCAACGCGTCGATGAAGGCCGGCGACTGGAAGCGGTCGAAGTACACGGGTGTCGAGCTGTTCGAGAAGACCGTCGGCATCGTCGGCCTCGGCCGCATCGGCACGCTCGTCGTCGACCGCCTCAAGGGCTTCGGCGTGACGCTCGTCGCCTACGACCCCTACGTGACGCCCGCCCGCGCCTCCCAGCTCGGCGTGCAGCTCCTCAGCCTCGAAGAGCTCATGGCGCAGTCCGACTTCATCACCATCCACATCCCGCGCACCCCCGAGACGACGGGGCTCATCGGCGACGCGGAGTTCGCGCTCGCCAAGCCCGAGCTGCGCATCGTGAACTGCTCGCGCGGCGGCATCATCGACGAGAACGCGCTCCGCGACGCCCTCGAGTCTGGCAAGATCGCCGGTGCCGCCCTCGACGTGTTCGTCACCGAGCCGCCGTCGAACCGCGACCTCCTCGACCAGCCGAACCTGCAGCTCACGCCGCACCTGGGTGCATCCACCGACGAGGCCCAGGAGAAGGCCGGCGTCTCGGTTGCCCGCTCTGTGCGCCTCGCGCTCGCCGGTGAGCTCGTGCCCGACGCGGTGAACGTCGCAGGCGGCGTCATCGACGAGTACGTGCGCCCCGGCATCCCGCTCATGGAGAAGCTCGGCCAGTTCCTGCAGGGCCTCATCGGCGCCTCCCCGGTGGCGTTCGACATCGAGGTGCACGGCGAGCTCGCACGCTACGAGATCAAGGCGCTGCGTCTCGCCGCGCTCAAGGGCTTCTTCACGAACATGGTGACCGAGCAGGTCTCCTACGTGAACGCGCCGCTCCTCGCGGAGGAGCGCGGCCTCGAGGTCCGCATGAACGCGGATGAGGACAGCGACGAGTACCGCAACGTCCTCACGCTGCGTGCGACGCTCAGCGACGGCAAGACGGTCTCCGTCTCCGGCACGCTCACCGGCCCGAAGCAGATCGAGAAGCTCGTGGGCATCAACGGGTACAGCATCGAGGTGCCGCTCGCCAACCACCACCTCGTGATGATCTACAGCGACCGCCCCGGTGTCGTCGCCGTCTACGGTGCCGCGCTCGGCGACGCCGGTGTGAACATCGCCGGCATGCAGATCGCGCGCGACGAAGAGGGCGGCCAGGCCCTCTCCGTGCTCACGATCGACGATCCCGCGAGCGACGAGCTGCTCGCGAAGCTGCGCGACGCGATCGGCGCCTCCGAGCTGCACGAGATCGACATCATCGAGAGCTAGCACTTCCATCGGCGGCCTGCCGCCTCGGCGAACGCTGCCTGCGTCTTCACCCCCTGCGAGAGCTCGCAGGGGGTGAAGACGCAGGCAGCGTTTTTTGGTCAGTGGCTGTCGTGGCCAGCTTGCGGGATGGATGCGGGATGAATGCGGGCTGGTTGGGCCTGGCGGACGTGCTGCGGTGCATCCGTCACGGAAGCCGGCCGACGTCCGGGCGGGTGGAGAGCCGCGAAGGGGCGTGGCGTTCGGCTCGTGGGCTTGGCCAACTCCCGGGGCACCGTCCCGTCCCGTCCCGTCCCGTCCCGGCGCGGGCCAGCGCGGCGCGGGCGCGGGCGCGATCGCTGCCAGCCGATTGCCCCGCTGACGCCCCCGCTGGAGGGCGACTCGCCGGGCAGCGATGGAG
>NZ_PSYC01000047.1:0-21798 GCF_002931515.1 Pseudoclavibacter sp. RFBG4
GCGCTCCGCGCCGCGCCGCGCGGCGCCCCGCGCCCCGCACACCCGCCGTCCCCTGCGCCCGCTCCGCGGCATCGCTGCCCGGCGTTTCGCCCTCTGGGAGTGGTCTCAGAGGGCGAAACGCCGGGCAGCGATCGGCGATAGGGCCAGCCGCGCCCTATCGCCGGGAGGCTCTTGCTACCGACCTCGGCGACCGAGTCGTCGAGCGCCCAGCACCGTTCCGCCACCGACAAGCGCCAGGCCGAAGAGGACCGCCGCCAGGGGGAAGTCCGCGCCGGTCGATGCCAGCCCCTCCGGAGTCGGCGTCCCGGTCTCCGATCCGCCCTGAGGCGTGGATGGGGTTGTCGGCGTCGGCGACGGCGCCGGCGAGGCGCTCGCGGTCGGAGCAGCCGTGGCGCCCCCGGTCGGAGTTGCCGTGGCCGTCGCGGTCGGCGGGGTAACGACGGGTCCGGGCTCCTGCCACATCGTCGGCGTCACCGGCGTGACGGTGATGCTGCGCAGCGTCGCTGATCCGCCCTCGGACCAGGCGGTGATGGCGTCCGCGCCCTCGTTCGGGAACACCTGATCGGTGATGGTCACCATCCCGTCCGCCGTGAAGAGCTCGACGGATGCGCGATCCAGGTAGAGGGAGAAGGTGACCGAGCCGTCGTCGTCGAGGGCGACCGGCGCATCCTCCACCGATGCGAAGGCGGGGTGGAAGTCGACGTTGCCGGAGTCCGTCCGGTCGACGAACAGGCGTCCCTGCGCGGCGTCGTAGCCGATGCGGGTTCCCGACTCGGCGTCCCCGAAGACCGTGATTCCCGCCCGCTGCGCCTCGCCCGGTTCCAGGGTCACCTCGAGTTTCGCGACGTCTCCCGAGAGTCCGAGATCCACCGCGCCGTCGAGGGCGACGTCCGTGCGCGTGGCCGCGCCTGCAACGTCGAGCTGCTCATCGACCTGGGGGACGACCTGCTGCTTGAGGCGGGGCCCCGCTGGAGTCGAGGTCAGGACGACCTCGCGCGGGAGCGTCATCGAGCTGCGCCACGTCGAGGTGGGGATGTCGTTGGCGTAGTCCCAGTTGTTCATCCAGCCCTGCATGATCCGGCTCCCCTCCGGGGTGCCGAAGTACGAGACCGTCGCGTAGTAGTCGCGGCCCCAGTCGAGCCAGTCGTAGCTCTCGAGCGTCGATGGGACGCTCGTGTCGGCGAACATGATCTGGTCCAGCATCAGGTGGCCCCAGCCCGACCTGTTCTGATCGACCGCCTGAATCGTGGCCTGCTGTCCGCGGAGGTCGGAGACGTCCCAGCTCGACCAGTCGAGCGTCTCGCTGTTCCTGCCGGTCGCCGTGCGCACGACTTCGCCGTCGACGATGAGGTTGACCGCGGTCTCCTCCGAGCGCAGCTGCGAGGGCTCGTCGCCGATCACGAGGTGATCGAAGGTGAGGTGCCCCCAGCCGCCTGTCGCCTCGTCTCGAACGCGGAGCTGCGCATCCTTGCCGGCGAACTCGCTGATGTCCCACGACTGCCACGTCATCTGCCCGGCGTCGGCGCCGGTCTGCGTGCGCACGACGCTGCCATCGACGAGCAGCTCGACCTGCAGGGTACCGTCGCTGCGGTTGCCTCCGCCGATGAGGAAGGAAGCGAAGTCGCCGTCGAGCGTGAAGGAGGGCGACGTGATCGTGCCCGTGTTGTCGTCTCCGAGCGGTCCGCCCTCCCACGTGTTGACGCGCTTGTCGCCGAGCGCGTACTCGCCGCTCGTCGTCGAGGGGCTGCGTGCCGGGTCGAGGGCGAAGTCGCCCGTCGCCTCCCAGCCTGAGCCGAGGAGGTTCTCGCCATCGGCGAGCTCGAAGTCGAAGACGGTGGTGCCCGCCGGCGGTTCGTTCCCGAGCTGCGAGCCGTCCACGTGCGGGTGGTTGCCTCCGCCGACGAGCAGGTTGATGACGTCGGATTCGATCGTGAACTGCGGGGACTCGAGGGAGCCCACCGGCCAGTCTCCGCCGTGGAAGCCGTTCGCGAAGCCGGCTCCGATGGCGCCCTTGACGGGGCCCTGGCCCGGCAGCGTCCCGGCCGCTGGAGCAAGTCCCCACGGCCCGTCCGCCTCGTTCCCCGCCTCGTTGGTGACGGTCCACCCGCCGAAGTCCCCGCCGTCGAAGGTCGCGAACGGGGTTCCCTCTGCCGTGGTACCTGGCTCGACCGTGGTCTCGCTCGTGAACTCGACGCCGTCGAAGTCGCCGACGAAGTACTGGCCGCCGCTGCCGCCAGCCACGGCCCCCGGGTTGAGGTTGACGACCATGACCCACTTCGTCTCGTCCGGGTTGCCGTCGACGGGCAGCTCGAAGAGCTCCGGGCACTCCCAGATGCCCTCCGTCGAGTTCGCGGGTCCGAACTCCGAGAGGTGCTCCCAGGAGCGCAGGTCGGTGCTCTTCGCGAGGATCACCTTGTGGTCGACCGCCTCGACGGCCGCCATGACCCAGTACGCACCGGCCGGACCGTCGTACCAGAAGACTTTCGGGTCTCGGAAGTTGGCAGAGCCGCGGTCGTAGACGGGGTTGCCCTCGTGCTTCGTCCAGGTGTACCCGCCGTCGTTGCTGTAGGCGAGCGACTGAGCCTGGATCCCGGGGTGAGTCGGGTGGTCCTGGGTGTACGCGCTCGTGTAGATGGCGACGAGCGGGGGCTTGTCTTCGGTGCCGAAGCCGGAGCTGTTGGTCTCGTCGACGACGATCGATCCGGAGAAGATGTCCTCGATCGCGACCCCGGAATCGTCGAAGGTCCGGGGGAGTGCGAGCGGCTGCTCCTCCCAGTGCATGAGGTCGGTGGAGGTGGCGTGGCCCCAGCTCATGTTCCCCCAGCGTGTTCCCTCCGGGTTGTGCTGGTAGTAGAGGTGGTAGACGCCGTCGACGTACACCATGCCGTTGGGGTCGTTCATCCAGTTCTTCTCGGGGGAGAAGTGGAACTGCGGGCGGAACTGCTCCTGCCCTGCCTCGGCCGGCTCCTCGGCGGCGGCCGCGGCGGCTGTCCCGGTGAGGACGGCGAACGCGATGCTGGTCGCTGCCAGCGCGGCGAGAGCCTTCCGCGTCCTTCTCGGGTGTCTCGGTGACGTCGATGTCATGGATTCGCTCGATTTCTTCTCAGTGCGTCGAATGCAACGGACTGGACTGACAACGATGTCAGCCCATTCCGAGCGATGCTAGAGACTGTCCACCGGACAAATCAAGAGCTGAGTGGTGTCGACCTCGACGGGAGGGGGTGAGGGTCTCGTCAGGAGGCGGGGGCGAGGATCTCGCCGCTGCCGCGCTCGATGAGGCGGGTTGGGACGGTGACGCGCTGGGCGGGGCCACGGTCGCCGCCGAGGCGGTCGAAGAGCAGCTCGGCTGCGCGCTGCCCGATCTGCTGCGGGTCCTGGGCGATCACGGTGACGCCGGGAACCAGCAGGTCTGCAAGCGGGATGTCATCGAAGCCGACCAGCGCGATCTCGTTCTGCAGGCCCCGCTCCCGGAGGGCTCGCAGGGCCCCGATGGTGACGAGGTTCTGGGAGCTGAAGACCGCTGTCGGTGGCGTTTCGGAGTCGAGCAGTCGGCCGAGTGCCGCGCGCGAGGTCTCCTCGTCGTGGAGCTCCGTGACGGTCGTGGCGAGCCGTGTGGGAATGCCGGCCTCACCCAGGGCTTCGAGGAAGCCTCGGCGGCGCTCTTCGGCCGTCTGGATCGAGAGGCGGTCGGCGAGGAGTGCGATCCGCTGGTGACCGTGCTCGATCAGGTGTGTCGTCGCCCGTGCGGCCGCGGCCTGGTTGTCGCTCGAGACGGCATCGAGGTCGAGTCCCGGGGGGACGCGGTCGACGAACACGGCCGGGATGTCCCGGTCGCGGAGGGTGGCGAGGTAGGTGGGCTGCTGGGTCGTCGTGAGGATCAGGCCGTCCACGCGTCGTCGCATGAATGCGCTGACGGCGCCCTCCTCGCGAGTGGCGTCGTCGTCGAGCGACGATGCGAACACGGCGACGCTGTGGTGCAGTGCCGCGTCCTCGACGGCTCGGTGGATCGCGGCCGCGAACGGGTTGTCGACGCTGCCGACGAGGAGGCCGATCGTCCGGCTCCGTCCGTCGGCTCTCCGGAGGTTCCCGGCGGCGAGGTCCACGTGATAGTTCAGGGCCCTGACGGCGTTCCACACTCGCTCGGTGGTGGTCGCGGACACGTTCGGCTCGTTGTTCACGACGCGGGAGACGGTCTTCACCCCGACCCCTGCGAGGGAGGCGACCTGCTTCATGGTCGTGCGGGAGCGCCCGCTCGCGGGGTCGTCTCGCCGAGGGGCTGTTGTCACGATCGACCTTTCTTTCGACGGCCTGTTGACTCTACTCGGAGCATGGAGTACAAACGTGGTTGACAACGTTGTCAATCAACGCAGACGATCAGGGGAATTCAATGAAGAACCGCAATCCAATCGCTCGGAAGCCATTTCTCGCCGCCTCCTCGGTGCTCGCCATCGCAGCGCTGACGCTGACGGGATGCGCCGGGGCCGACCAGGCCGCGCAGGGTGGGGGAGAGGGCGACATCGGCGTCTCGCTCATCGTCAAGACCAACTCGAACCCGTTCTTCATCGCGATGCAGGACGGCGCGCAGACGGCGGCGGATGCGAACGGGGTGACGCTCACCCTCGCAGCAGGCAAGGAGGACGGCGACGAGGATACGCAGATCCAGGCGATCGAAGCGGCCATCTCCAAGGGCGACGCGGGAATCCTCATCACCCCGAACGGGCCGGCCGTGCTCGACGCCGTCCAGAAGGCTCGCGACGCCGGCCTGTTCGTCATCGCCCTCGACACCGTGCCGGACCCGGCGGACTCCGTCGACATCACCTTCGCGACCGACAACTTCCTCGCCGGGCAGTACGTCGGCGAGTGGGCAGCGGACTCGCTTGCGGGCAAGGAGGCCGTCATCGGCCTCATCGACCTCTTCGACGACAAGGCGGTCTCGGTCGACTACAACCGAAACCAGGGGTTCCTCCGGGGCATGGGCATCGAGCTCGGCAGTGACACGGTCAACGGCGACGAAGCCCCGCAGGGGAACTACTCCGGCGGCCAAGGCGGCAAGTACACCATCGTCGGGAACGAGGCATCCCAGGGCGCCGAGGACGGTGGGCGCACCGCGATGGAGAACCTCCTCGCCAAGAACCCGGACATCAACGTCGTCTACACCATCAACGAACCCGCCGCATACGGCGCCTACCAGGCACTCGAGGCCGCGGGGAAGAGCAAGGACGATGTCACGATCGTCTCGATCGACGGCGGATGCGCCGGTGTCGGCCAGGTCGCAGACGGCATCATCGACGCCACGAGCCAGCAGTACCCCGTGAAGATGGCGGAGCTCGGCGTCGAGGCGATCGCCGAGCTCGTCGGAACGGGCAGCACCCCGGAGACCAGCGAAGGCCTGGACTTCTTCAACACGGGTGTCTCGCTGGTGACCGACCAGCCCGCTGACGGCGTGGAGTCCATCGACACGACCGAGGGTGCGGAGCTCTGCTGGGGCACGAAGTAGTCCAGCACCCGTCGCGACAGCCGCACGGCGCCGCGACGCCTCTCGCCACTGCAAGGAAGTGAACTCGTGACTCAGACCTCTCCTCCCACCTCATCCCTCGACCTCGCCGCCGAATTCCTCGACCGGCGGACCCCGCTCGATCGGGTCCGCGGTGTCCTCCACCGCTATCCGGCCATCAGCCCGGCCGTCGTGCTCGTGATCGCCATCATCGTCTTCGGCACGATCAACCCCAGGTTCTTCGCCCCGGGGAACCTGTCGCTCATCCTCGACCAGGTCTCGGTCGTGGGCACGGTCGCCATCGCCCAGACGCTCATCATCCTGACGGCAGGCATCGACCTGTCGGTCGGGGCTGCCATGATCCTGGCGTCGATGGTCACCGCGCAGACCGCCGTCCACAACGGGTTCCCGGCCCCGCTGGCGCTGCTCGCGGGCCTGCTCGCCGCGCTGGCTGCCGGCACCCTCAACGGGTTCCTGGTCACGAGGGTCAAGCTGCCGCCCTTCATCGCGACGCTCGGAACGCTGAACGTCTTCGTCGCGTTGACGCTGCTGTACAGCGGCGGGCAGACCATCCGCAAGGCGGAGATGCCGGAGCTGCTCACGTGGACGGCCACGGCCTTCCCGGTCGGCGACGTCATGCTCACCGTCGGCGTCATCATCATGTTCGCGCTCTACGTGCTCGTCGCCTATGTGCTCGGGCGGACCGCGTGGGGGAGGCACGTCTACGCGGTCGGCGACGATGCCGAAGCCGCGCGACTGGCTGGCATCTCGACGACGAAGGTGCTCATGAGCGTCTACGTCGTCGCCGGTGCTGTCCTCGCGGTCGCCGCGTGGATCCAGATCGGCCGATCGGGTGCCGCCAGCCCCAACGCCGGCGCCGACCTCAACCTCGACTCGATCACCGCAGTTGTCATCGGCGGAACCTCGCTCTTCGGCGGGCGGGGAATCATCTGGGGAACGCTCCTCGGGGCGATCATCGTGGGCGTCTTCCGAAACGGTCTCTTCCTCGCGGGCGTCGACGGTCTCTATCAGACCCTCGCCATCGGAATTCTCGTCATCGTCGCGGTCTCCGTCGACCAGTGGATCAGGAAGGTACGCAAATGAGCCTCGTAGCAGACGCGGTCGAGCCCACGACAGCACCGAAGGGGGTCCCTGTCCTCGAGGCGAAGCGGCTGGTCAAGACCTTCGGCAAGGTCGTGGGGCTGGACGGGGTGAGCCTTCAGCTGCACGCCGGAGAGGTGCTCGCGGTCATCGGCGACAACGGCGCCGGGAAGTCGACGCTCATCAAGTGCCTCACCGGCGCCTACGTGCCCGACCAGGGGGAACTGCTGCTGGACGGCGAGCCGGTCCACTTCAAGCGGCCGCAGGATGCACGCGACGCTGGCATCGAGACCGTGTACCAGAACCTCGCGGTGTCGCCTGCGCTCGACGTGGCATCCAACCTCTTCCTCGGCCGTGAACGGCGCAAGCCCGGCATCGCGGGCACGGTGTTCCGTGCCCTCGACACCTCGGGGATGCGCAAGGAGGCCCGCGAGCAGGTCCAGCGCCTCGGCATCTCGACGCTGCAGGACGTCACGGTGGCCGTCGAGAACCTGTCAGGCGGTCAGCGGCAGGCGGTCGCCGTCGCCCGGGCGGCGGCGTTCGGATCGAAGGTCGTCGTGCTCGACGAGCCGACTGCGGCGCTGGGGGTCCGGGAGTCGAAGCAGGTGCTCGAGCTCATCGAGCGGCTTCGAGAGCAGGGCGTTCCCGTCATCCTGATCTCGCACAACATGCCGCACGTCTTCCAGGTCGCCGACCGGATCCACATCCAGCGACTCGGGAAGCGAGCGGCGACCATAACGCCGCAGTCGCACAACATGACCGACGCCGTCGCGATCATGACGGGTGCCGCTGATGCGTGAGGGCGAGGGCGGCGCATCGAGCGCTGGGCAGACGACGCTCTACGCGGAGTTCACGGCCAGGCCCGGCGCCGAGGCCACGGTCCTGGAGCTGATCCTCGCCTACGCCGAGGTCGTGCGTGCCGAGCCAGGCAATCTGGAGTTCCAGGTCTACCGCAGGCAGGAGGCGCCGTCCCGTTTCCTGGTCTTCGAGATCTACGCGGACGACGCCGCTTTCCAGGCCCACCTGGCGCATCCTGCTGGGCAGGCCTTCAACGACCGGCTCACCCCGCTCATCGAAGAGGCGCAGAGCGAGCTGAGCTTCCTGCGCTCGACGGGGCGTTGAACGGGATGCGAGGCACCGTCGACACGGCAGACGTCGCGCCTGGACTGGCAACCGCCAGCATCCTCGTCCTCGGCGAGGCGCTCGTCGATGTCGTCCATCGGGTGGACGGGAGCATCGACGAGAGCCCAGGGGGCAGCCCCGCGAACGTGGCGCTCGCGCTCGGACGACTCGGTTGTCGCCCCCGCCTGCTGACGCGGATCGGCGACGACCGGCGTGGCGAGAGCGTCCGCGCGTGGCTGCAGGCGTCCGGCGTCGAGATCCTGACCGGAGGGAGATCGAGCGCCGGCGCCACGTCGACGGCGACCGCGTTCCTCGACGAGTCGGGTTCGGCGCGCTACGACTTCCAGCTCGACTGGGACGTCCGAGTCGATGACGCCGTGACTGCTGGCATCGTACATACCGGGTCCATCGCGGCCCTGCTCGAGCCGGGGGCAGGAGAGGTGCTGCAGGCGATCCGCCGGCTGCGCGAAGGTGCGCTCGTCACCTACGACCCGAACATCAGGCCTGCACTCCTCGGCGATCACCGCGAGGTCCGTGGGCGCGTCGAGGAGATCGTGGCGCTCGCGGATGTGGTGAAGGCCAGCGACGAGGACCTCGCCTGGCTCTACCCCGGGGAACGCCTCATCGACGTCGCCAGCGCCTGGCGCGCGATGGGCCCCTCGGTCGTCGTCGTCACCGCAGGGGGCAGCGGCGCCACCGCCGTGACCGAGGCCGGAACGACGCACGTCGCCGCGCCCTCGGTGGCGGTGGCCGACACGGTGGGCGCCGGCGACACGTTCATGTCGGCGATCATCGAGGGCATGCTCCGACTCGGCTTCAGGGACGGCGCTGCCCGCGGGGCCCTCCGCCGCATCGATCGCGGAGACCTGGGCAGCCTGCTCGAGCGAGCGGCCACGGCGGCGGCGATCACCGTCTCCCGTCCCGGCGCGGACCCGCCCTCATCCGCCGAGCTGGCCGGAGCGCCCCGGCCACGCGTGCCCGTCTCGGCCGCGCTGGACTGAGCACACGGGCGAATGCGCCTCAGCGGACCTCGAGCTCGATGATCTCGAGGTCCGCGAAGGTCATCTGGCCGCCCTCGGCGAGCAGCTGGATGCCGTCGTCGGCTGGCAGCGGGAACACGCGATGCGAGTGCACCTCGAACCCCTCGCCGACGAAGACCTCGATGCTGGACCGGTCGACGAGGATCCGAAGAGGGAGCGATCCCGCCGACGTGTCGATGCTCGTCGTCGTCGCGCCGCCGCTCGGGCTCCACGTCTCGCCGCGGTCCACGGAGATCGAGGCGTCTGCGAAGGACACCCCCACCTCGATGCGCCGAGCACCCCCGCTCGCGCGACGGAGCTCCAGCCCTGCGCCGGTGGGTGGCGAGCTCGGGTCCCAGCGCAGTTCGCAGCGCAGCTCGTACGCGACCGCCCGCACCTCGAGATCCGAGAACCCGGTGACGGCCACGGTCCCCAGCGAATGGCGTCGAGTGGCGTGCTCCAGGAGCGCAGCCGGTGGCTGAGCGCTCAGGGCGTAGCCGCTGCCGCGTCGGTGCAGGCGAAGCTCCCGCACGATCATGTCGTCACCGTTGTACCCGTCGGTCACCATCGATGGCGCATTGTGCGGGTAGTCCCAGAAGTTCGCCCAGCCGATGGCGCGGCGCAGTGACTCGTCGACATCTCCGCCCGCGTCGTGCGCGTCGTAGGTGACGGCCCCGTAGAAGTCGAACCCGTGGTCGAGCCACAGGGCCTCCCGCTCGTCGCAGGTGAAGACCGAGCCATCGAACTCGCCGACCCAGTAGGCGTACGTCGCGGGCAGGCCCCTTGCCTTGCCGTTCGCACTCGTGCCGAGGACCCAGTGGCGCGTGCCGTCGCTCGCGCGCATCCGGAACAGGTCGGGGCATTCGAGGAGGCCGATGCCCTCGATGCGATGCTCGCCGACCCGCCGCCAACCGTGCAGGTCGCCCGACACGTAGAAGCCGATCGTGTCGCCCTCCGCGTGGAGCATGCACCAGCGCGCGCGGTCGTCATCCCAGACGACCTTCGGGTCGCGGAAGTCGACGACCCCGGGGTTCGGGAGGACGGGGTCGGGCGGGCCTGGCGTGAAGGTGCGCCCGCCATCCGTCGAGACCCAGAGGTAGACCGCCTGCACGCCAGCCGGCGCCTGCGTGACCAGCCCGACAACCGCGTCACGTCCGTACCCGGCCGTGTTGTGCGCATCGACGACGACGGAGCCCGACCAGCAGTCCCCGTTCCCGTTCGCGAACTTGGGGATCGCCGTCCCCTGATCGCTGAAGCGAACGTGGTCCCGCGTGGTCGCGAGACGCCACGAGGTTCCGGTCCCGCCTTCGACGTAGTCGTCGTTCGCCAGGTAGTAGGAGAGGTACTCGTCGCCCACGCGGATGGGGCGCTGCGGATCGTTCTTCCAGCCGCGGGGCACGCTCATGTGGAACGCGGGACGGAAGGTGGTCGGTGCGGTGCTCGTCATCAGGTTCCCTCGGGGGCGGGTCGGTGCCGTGTTCAGCGCAGCTGGATCCGGTTGTGCTCCTCGGCGCCCGCCATGTGCCACGCGATCGCGCGCGTGACCGCGGCGTCCCCCTCGACCCTCGCGCCGAGCGCATCGGTGCGGGTGGGGTAGACGCGAGCCGTCAGGGCGATGCCATCGCAGAACACCTCGATCGAGGACCGATCGACGACGACGCGGAGACGCGAGGGGCGCTCGCGGTCGTCGGCGGTGCCCGGCTCCGGCACCGTGCCGGCGAGGCGCGAACGGTCCGCGGTCGTGTCGGCGGAGGACCGGGACCGGTCGAGGCTCAGGTGCAGCGCTCCGTCCCGGCGAGCGAGCTCGATGACACACGCCTCCTCGCCGTCCGGGGTGGCGAGAACGGTCACGGCGAGTCGCTGCCCGTCCCCGACGAGCGCATCCACCTCGATGTCGAGGGTGTCGCCAGACCAGTCGCCGGCGAGCTCGTGCGTTCGCAGGGCGGCGAACTCCGGAACCGGCTCCTGCCGGACGACGCCCGCACGGTCGAGCCAGAGCGTTCGGGGGAGGGCCATGGCGCCCGACCAGCCCGCGGCGATCATGGCCTCGTCGGTGCGCCCCTCCTGCATCCACGACCAGAGGATGCGTCGGCCCGTCTCGTCGCGGTACGTCTGCGGGGCGTAGGCGTGGCGCCTCCCGAGATCGAGCCGCTGGACACGGTCGATCTGGAACCCGTCATCCCGATACCTCCCGAGGGCGATCAGCGGATGCAGGGTCGCGCCCTCGTGCCAGGCGGAGAAGATGAGCGCATGCGGGTCGCCGCTTGCGGCGTCCGGCGGTGCGGTCGCCGCGGTTCCAGCTGAGTCGCCGGGGAGCAGCCGGAAGAAGTCGACGCACTCCCACATCGTTCCCGTCCAGTCCGGGTCGTCGATGGCGATCTGGCCCGCCGGAAGCGACGCGAGCGGACCGATGAGCCGCCACTCGCGGAGGTCCGTGGATTCGTACAGGAACGCGCACCCACCGTCCCCGCGCACCCCCGAGCCGATGAGCTGGCGCCACACGTCGCCCTCGCGCCACACGCAGTGGTCGCGGTACGCCGTGAGGTCACCTTCTGGAGGGGTCGAGATGATCGGCTCGGGCAGCGGCGACCACTCCTCGAGATCGGCCGAGCCGACGGCGAGGCACGGCAGCTCGCGGAGCCCCTGGCGGCCCGAGTAGACCAGCGTGGGCGTGCCAGCGTCGTCGACGAGCACGCCGGACCAGCAGCCGTCGCCGTCGGCGCCCTCTCCGGGGCGCAGCGCGATCGGACGATCGCGCCAGTGCACGAGATCGTCGCTGACGGCGTGACCCCAGTGGATGCGGTGGTGCACCGGAGCTTCCGGGTTGTGCTGGTAGAAGAGGTGGTGGAGCCCATCGACCTGCGCGACCCCGTTCGGGTCGTTGAGCCAGCCGGCCGGCGAGGTGAAGTGGAAGGCGGGGCGAAGCCGGTCGGACTGAGCCCTCACGAGCTGCTCGTCGGCGCGGACGGTGGTGTCGGTCATTCGTTCTCCTCGGGTGCGAGCACCCAGTGGTCGTTGTCGGCGTCGACGATGCGGCGCGAGAGCGCTGGCGCGGAGGTCCACGCGGCGATCTCCTCCCGCAGGCGGGCGCGAACGCCGACATCCGGCGCGGAGCTCCGATTGGGGTCGGGGACGGCGCCGACGAGCAGGCGCGTGTAGGGGTGGCTGGGGTTGGCGAGCAGCGTGGTCGATTCGCCGCCCTCGACGATCCGTCCGCGGTGCATGACCAGGATCCGGTCGGCGAGGTACCTCGCCGAGGCGAGGTCGTGCGTGACGTAGAGCATGGCGATGCCGCGTTCGTCCCTGAGCCCGGCGAGCAGGTTCAGCACGCCGATGCGCACGGAGACGTCGAGCATCGACGTCGGTTCGTCGGCGAGGATGACATCGGGTTCCACGGCCAGCACGCGCGCGATGGCGATGCGCTGCCGTTGGCCGCCCGAGAGCTCGTGCGGGAATGCGCTCAGGACCTGTCGATCCAGGCCCACCGACTCGACGAGCTGGGCGCAGCGTTCGTGCACGTCGCCCTGGCCCATGCCGTGCAGCTGGAAGGTCCGCTCGAGGACCGCCCCGACGCGGTGGGCCGGGTTGAGCGATCCGAAGGGGTCCTGGAACACCATCTGCACGCGGTTCCGGTATGCGCGGGAGGCTGAGCGGCGCTCGGAGCGCAGGACATCCACTCCGTCGAGCTCGACGGTTCCCGACGTCGGCTGCTCGAGGCGCGCGACGCACCGCGCCAGCGTCGACTTGCCCGACCCGGACTCGCCGACAAGCGCGACGATCTCACCGCGGCCGATCGATAGGTCGACGTCGGACAGGGCGTCCACCGCGCCGCGGCGGCCGAAGAGGCCGGCACCGGGGAACCGCTTGGAGAGGCCCCGCACGCGCAGGACGGGTTCGTGCTCGGTGACGACGCTCATCGCGTCTCCTCCTCGATCAGTGCGCCGCTCGGAGCGACGAGGTGGCCAGGGGCGACCTCGACGAGGTCGGGGACATCGGTGAAGCGCACACCCTCGGCCAGGCCGGAGAGCTTCGTCCTCGGGCCGCTGATCGGTGGGAACGCCCCGAGCAGCGCCCGGGTGTACGGATGACGCGCGCCGTCCCGGATGACCGCGGCTGGCGCGACCTCCACGATGCGACCGGCGACCATGATGCCGATGCGATCGGACAGCTCGAGCATGAGAGACATGTCGTGGGTGATGAACAGCACGGCGAAGTCGAGCTCCTGCTGGAGGTCCCGGATCTGCTGCAGGATGTCCTGCTGCACCACGACATCGAGGGCTGTCGTGGGCTCATCGAGGATCAGCAGGCGGGGGCGGAGGGAGCAGGCCATCGCGATGACCACCCGCTGTCGCTGGCCGCCGGAGAGCTGATGCGGGTACGAGCGGAGACGGTCCGCGCCCACCCGGACCATCTCGAGGAGCTCCCCTGCGCGGCGCCATGCGTCGCGCTTCGAGATGCGCTCGTGAGCCCGAAGCGTGTCGACGAGCTGGTCGCCGATGCGCATCACCGGGTTGAGCGAGCTCATCGCCGATTGGAAGACCATCGCCACCTCCCGCCAGCGCCAATCGCGAAGACGCGCGGCGTCCATGCTCAGCACATCCTGGCCGTCGAAGAGGATGCTGCCGCCCGTGATCCGAGCCGGCTCCTTCAGGAGCCGCATGATGGCGTTCGCGCACGTCGACTTCCCGCAGCCGGACTCCCCGGCGAGGCCGAGGATCTCACCCTGCGCGATCGAGAAGGACACGCGGTCGGCGCCGCGGACGGACCGCTCGTCGCTGACGTAGTCGACCGTGAGGTCGCGGACTTCGAGGACGCTCATCGTGCCTGCTCCTTGCGGTCGACGGTCGTGGGCGCCGTCGCGGTCCGCGCGGTGCGCGGCCTGCGGAGCCGTGGGTTGGTGACCTCGTCCACCGCGTAGTTGCAGAGGGCGAGGGCGAAGGCGACGAGCGCGATCGCGAGACCGGAGGGGATGAAGATCCACCACTGGCCGATCATGAGCGCGCCGTCGCTGGACGCCCAGAACAGGTTGGTGCCCCACGAGAGGGTGTTCGGGTCGCCGAGCCCGAGGAACTCGAGGCCGGCCTGCGCGCCGATCGCCCCGATGATGCAGGCGAGCAGCGTGGTCATCACGATCGATGCCACGTTGGGCAGCATCTCCCGCAGGATGATCGACAGCGGTCGCTCTCCGGAGGTGATGGCGGCGCCGATGTAGTCCTTGCCGCGGATCGAGAGGCCCTGAGCGCGGAGCACCCGAGCGCTGCCAGCCCAGCCCGTGATGACGAGCACCGCGATGACCGTGCCGAGTCCCGGCGGGAGGAACGCGGCGAGCAGCACCAGCAGCGGGAGGCCGGGAATCAGGAGGAAGACGTTCGTCACCAGCGAGAGCGCATCGTCGACGCGCTTGCCGAAGAAGGCACTCGTGAGCCCGACGACGATGCCGACGAGGGTCGAGAGCACACCCGCGACGAACCCGACGAGCAGGCTCGAGCGAGCTCCCCAGACGGTGAGCGCGAGCACATCCTGCCCCTTCGCGGTCGTGCCCAGCAGATGGTCCGCGCTGGGTGGAGTTGCTCCGCCCGACCCGATCCGGGACGGGTCGCCGGGGAAGATCACGGGCGCGGTGAGCGCAAGCGCCACGAACACCAGCAGGATGATGAGCCCGGACAGTGCCTTCTTGTTGCGCAGCAGGGCGCGGAGCAGGCGCGTCAGCTGACGTCCGCGCGAGCGGTTCTGCGCATCCGGCTCACGGGTGGCGATCGAGCTGGTGCTCGGCGGTTGGCTCGCGTCGCGGACGGCTGAGGCGTGCGCGAGCGACTCGGGGCTTTGGATCGACATGGGTACCTCTCAGCGCACGCGAACGCGCGGGTCGAGTCGGACGTAGATGAGGTCGACGAGGAAGTTCGCGAGGAGCACCGCGGCGGTGATCGTGAGGAACAGGCCCTGCATGAGCGGGTAGTCGAGGCCCTGGACGGCGGCGAGCAGCTGGTAGCCGACGCCCGGGTAGGCGAAGACGACCTCGGTGAGCAGGGCGCCGCCGACGATGAAGCCGAGGCTCATCCCGATGGAGGTGACGCTCGGGAGCAGCGCGTTCCTGGCCCCGTACCGGAGCATGACGCGCGACGAGCTGAGCCCCTTCGCCTCCGCCATGAGGATGTAGTCCTCCGAGTTCGTGGCGATCATCGTGTTGCGCATGCCGAGCATCCACCCGCCGATCGACACGAGCACGATCGACAGCGCAGGCAGGATGAGGTGCGCCGCGACGTCGCTGATGAACACCGGATCCCACGACGGCGTGAGGCCGACGCTGAACGCGTGGCGCAGCGGGGCCCACCCGAGCATGACTCCGAAGACGTAGAGCGCGCCCATCGCGAGCCAGAAGTAGGGGAACGAGCCGATGAAGACCAGGAAGGGCGGGACGATCGAGTCGAGCACGCCGCCCCGACGCCACGCGGCCAGGATGCCGAGGAGGTTGCCGACGATCACGGCGATGAACAGGGAAACGGCGCCGAGGAGCAGCGTCCACGGCAGCTGCTGGGCGATGACCTCCGTCACGGGAGTCGGGAACCTCGAGATGGAGACGCCGAAGTCGCCGGTGAGGATGCGCACCAGGTACTCGGGGTATTCCTGCCACCATGGGCCGCCGTTGACACCGAGCATCTCGCGAAGGGAATCGACCTGCTCAGGGTCGAGCCGCTGCTGAGAACGCGAGAGCATGCGCGTCACGGGGTCGCCCGGCATGAGACGCGGGAGGAGAAAATTGAGGGTTATGGAGACCCAGAAGGCCAGCAGGTAGAACCCGAGCCTGCGCAGAATGAAGCTCACGACATCCTCCTCGATGGATGGAGCGGGTGGAGTTGATGGGACGGCGGCGCGGCCCCTTCAGGGCAGGCGGCGGCTGGGCCGCCGGCCGGGATCTGGCCCGGCCGGCGGCGAGAGAAGGCGGCTGCTACTCGGCGGGTGTCAGCTTCGTGAGCACGAGCACGGTGGTGGAGGAACGGGTCGCGAGCGTCGCGTACGGGTCCTCCTCCGTCGGCCAGCCGACGAAGCGCTCGGTCGTGTACGCACCCCATTCGGGGCCCGAGAACAGGGGGACGACCGGGGTCTGCTCCGCGAAGAGCTGCTGCAGGCCCGAGGTCGCGGCGGCCTGCTGCTCCGGCTCGGAGGCGCTGGCCAGCTCGGAGAGCAGCGCATCGGCGTCCGCACTGCCGAAGCGGTGGTAGTTGTCGAAGGTCTGCTCGCCGACGGGAACGACGGTCTCCGTCGACATCGTGTTGCGGTAGTACTGGTACGGAGTCGGCGCGGCGGCGCTCCAGACGATGCCGGTCTCGAAGTCGCCGGTCTCGTATCCGGCGACGACCGAGGCCCAGTCGGGCGAATCGACGGTCGCCTGGATGCCGAGCTCGCCCAGGTTCTGCGCGATGATGTTCGCGACCGAGAGCCAGTCGCTCGACGTCGAGCCGACCGAGATGGTGAAGGAGAACGGCTGGCCGTCCGGAGTGGTCCGCATCCCGTCTGCGCCCTCCGGGTATCCCGCCGCGTCGAGGAGGTCTGCCGCCGCTGCGAGGTCGAGCGAGGCCCAGCCGCAGGAGTCCGCAACCGCCTCGTCGCGCCAGGTGTCATACGCGCCAGACAGCCCGGTGCAGTCCGCCGCGGTCGTGTAGCCGGACATGCCGACGTCGACGATCTGCTCGCGGTCGAGCGCCATGGACAGCGCCTGACGGACGCGGACGTCGGAGAACATCGGGAGGGTCGTGTTGAGCTGCCAGTTGATCATCGATCCCGTCGGCGGGAACCAGTAGTGCCGCTTCTCGGGGTCGCGGTCGACGAACGCGGTCTGGATGTTCGGAATGTACTGCGGGGCCCAGTCGACATCGCCGTTGATGGCCGCCAGGTTGGCCCCGTCGTTTCCGGCGAACGCCAGCATCCGGATGCCTGGGATGTTCTGGGCGCCCTCCTGCCAGTAGTTCGGGTTCGGCAGGAGGTCGAACGACTGCGCCTGGAAGTTCGTGACCTCCGTGTAGGGGCCGGTGCCGACGGGCAGAGGGTTCTCGAAGTTGCCGGGATCTTCCTCGGCCGCCCAGATGTGCTCGGGGACGAGCGTCAGCTGGCCCAGCTCGTAGAGTGCCGGGCTGTACGGCTTCGACAGCGTGAACTCGACCGTGTCCGCATCGACGGCCTTGGCGTCGGCGAGGTAGTCGAATCCGCCGAGCAGCTCGCGCTGCAGGTCGACGGTGAACACGACGTCGTCGGCGGTGAACGCCTCGCCGTCGGACCACAGCACGCCGTCGCGGAGGTCGAAGGTCTGCGTGAGGCCGTCGCCGCTCGTCTCCCAGGACTCGGCGAGCCACGGCACGGTGTCGCCGGCGGCGGGGTTGTAGATGAGCATCGACTCGTAGATCGCCTGCTGCGTCATCGGGGCGGCGGTCGGCGAGAACGGGTTGAAGTTCTGGCTGAATGTTCCCATGTCCTCGCGAGGGATCGTCAGGAGTGCTTCACCGGCGCCGGAAGCGGACGCAGTGCAGCCGGACATGGCGACCGCGGCAACGGCGCCCATGCCGACCACGGTGACGACGCGCTGTCTGATGGATAGGGTCATGGTGTCTCTTTCTTCGCGTGCGTAGGAGTTCGCAGGGGAGGGATTTGCTCGATCATCGGATTCGACCTCCGATGGACGAGCGCGAGCGCAGCGGGCAGGCGATCTCGATCTGTCGATCGGTGATCGTCTCGCCCGCTGCCAGCGAGGTGAGCATGGTCACCCCTGCCGCGCCCATCTCCTCGAAGGGAAGGGCGACGGTGGTCAGGCCGGGTCGCAGGTAGCCGGCCAGGATCTCCTGGTCGTCGAAGCCCACGACGGAGATGTCCTCGGGAATCCGGAGCCCGCGTTCCTTGATGGCGTCATAGGCGCCCATCGCGACGCGGTCGTTGCCGCAGAAGATCGCGGTCGGTCGCTCGGGCAGATCGAGGAGTCTGGTGGCCGCGGCGTAGCCGCCATCCGCTGTCCCGTCGCTCGACTCGATGAGCTCGTCGCCGAGGGGGAGCCCCGCCAGGCGCATCTCGTCGCGGAGGCCCGCGAGGCGGCCGACCGTCGCCGCGATGCCGGGGGAGAGCGTGATGTGGCCGATGCGCTCGTGCCCGGCGTCGAGGAGCGCACGAGCTGCCGTGCGCCCGCCCTGGCGTTCATCGGGGACGATGCTCGGCACTCGGTTGTCGAGGTCGTAGCAGTTCACCAGCACGCAGGGCACGTCGTGCGCGTTGTCCGGCACGCGGATGCCGCGGTGCCAGGTCGCGGCGATGATGATGCCCTCGACCCGCTGCTCGAGCAGCTTCTCGATCGCGAGCGACTCCATGGTCGGCTCCTCGTCGCTCGGGGCGATGAGGAGGAAGCTGCCGAGCTCCCACGCGGCGGCCTGGGCGCCCTTGACGATGTCGACGGCGAACGGGGCCGTCACGATCTCCGTGACGAGGCCGTACCATCCGGTGCGCTGGACGGCGAGCGCCCTGGCTGCCGCGTTCGGGCGGTACCCGAGCTCGGCTGCGGCATCGCGGATGCGGCGCCTGGTGCCTTCCGGGATGGCCGCATCCGTTCCGTTCAGAGCGAAGGAGACTGCCGTCCGGCTGACGCCCGCGTGGCGTGCCACGTCGGCCATCGTGACTGCCTTCGCACGCGCGGGACCCCCGTGTGCCGACGCATTCTGACCGCTCATTCGAATCCTGTCTCCGTTGACTAACTCGCGTTAATGCGCGCAATAGGAGCACAGTACGACACTGACTAACGCGCGTCAACTGGAGCGCCGGCCCAGTCCTCGCCGAGGCGTCGCATCGCAGCTTTCGCCCCGTCTACGACGCTGCCCGGCGTTTCGCCCTCTGGGAGTGGTCTCAGAGGGCGAAACGCCGGGCAGCGTTTGCGGTGTCGGGGTTCGGCGGCTTGCTAGGCGTCGCGGGCGCTGGGCACATCCGCAGCGTCGGCCGCCGTCTCGATGGGCTCGTCCTGCACCGTGGAGCGTTCGGACTTGCTGCGGTCGTTCCGCGTCTTGAGGAGGCTCGCGATCGTGGCGACCGCGATGGTCGCGCCGATGAACGTGAGCGAGAACCAGATCGGGATCTCCGGCACCCACAGCAGCGGCTCGCCGCCGTTGATGAACGGAACCTCGTTGACATGCAGGGCGTGGAAGACGAGCTTCACGGCGATGAAGCCGAGGATGACGGCGAGGCCCTGGCTGAGGTAGACGAGGCGCTCGAGCAGTCCGCCGATGAGGAAGAACAGCTGGCGCAGGCCCATGAGCGCGAAGGCGTTCGCGGTGAACACGATGTACGCCTCGTTGGTGAGCCCGTAGATCGCGGGGATCGAGTCGAGCGCGAAGACCAGGTCGATGAAGCCGATCGCGACGATCGTGAGGAGCATCGGGGTGACGAAGCGCTTGCCGTCCTTCTTCACGGTCATCTTGTCGCCGTGGTACTCATCCGTGACGGGCAGGATGCGGCGCACGAAGCGCATGAAGGCGTTGTTCGAGGGGTCTCCGTGGTCGCCCTTGATCTGCTGGTAGGCGAGCACGAACAGCAGCGCGCCGAACAGGTAGAAGACCCAGGAGAAGTTCTCGATGAGGGCGGCCCCGACGGCGATGAAGCCGCCTCGCATGATGAGCGCGATGACGATGCCGATCATCAGCACCTTCTGCTGGTAGATCTTGGGCACCGCGAAGCCGGTCATGATGATGAGGAACAGGAAGAGGTTGTCCAGCGACAGCGCCTTCTCGGTCAGGTAGCCGGCGAAGTACTCGCCGCCGTAGCGCCAGTCGGTGACGAAGCCGATGCCGACACCGAACAGCAGCGCGAGGCCGATGTAGAACGCCGACCAGCGGGCGGATTCGCCGATGGTGGGCTCGTGCGGCTTCCGCACGTGGGCGAAGAACTCGTACACGAAGAAGGCGATCGTCACCGCGATCGTGATGAGCCAGACAGTGGTGGTGACCTGCATGGGGGTACTCCAAAGGGGGATCGGTGTTCGTCGATGACACCAAGGTCTCCTCCGCTCCGGCCAGCTTCCCTCTCGGGTGGTGCTGGTGGAACCGGTGCCCCGGAACGTGGAATCACGCTCGTATTGACGGGCACACCGCAGACGGGAGTACTCCCCTTGCTTCGGAAGATCTTAGGGGGATGCGCGGGCAGGAAGGCTGGGAGAACGCCCGCAAGCGGCTCAGCTGTCGCGAGGCGGCGCCGTGGAGAGTCGCGAGTTGAAGCTCGGGCTGAGCACGGTGCGGTGCACGGGGCGCGTCGGGTCGGCGATGCGCGCGAGCAGGGTCGTCACGGCGGCCCGCCCGAGCGACGACCGGGGCGGCGTGACCGCGGTCAGCGCCGGCGTGAAGAGGTCGGCGACCTCGTCGTCGTAGGCGACCACCGACAGATCCTCCGGCACGCTCAGCCCGCGGGCGAGGGCGACGTCGATGATCGCCATCGCCTCCCGGTCGGAGTGCACGAGGAGGGCCGTGACGCCCGCCTCGAGGACCGCGTCGAGTACCGCATCCACTGCGCCCGAGAATCGCGGGTCGCGGCGGTCGGGCAGGATGCGCTCGACGTGCTCACCCGGCGTGAGGCCGAGCTCGCGGCACGCGGCGGACCAGCCCGCGATGATCTTGCGCGAGGTGGGGGAGTTCCGCGAGATGAAGAGGCCGACCTTGCGGTGGCCGAGCTGCGCGAGGTGGCGGGCCGCGAGCACGGCGCCCAGCGCGTGGTCGGTGGTGACCGATTCGGCCGGGGTGCGGTCGGGGCCGACGACGGCATCACGCTCGGCGAGCACGAACGGCAGGCCGGATTCGTGCAGCCACTCCATGACCTCGCGCGCGTGGTCGGTATCGGTGTTGGGTGCGACGACAAGGCCGGTGACGCCCTCGTGCTCGACCATGCGCTCGAGCACGGGCCGCTCATCCTGCATCTCGTAGGACGTGCCGCGGAGCAGGAGCTTCGCGCCCTGCTCGCGGGCCGCCTGCTCCATGCCGCGGATGACGCGCGGCCAGTAGAAGTCGAGTGACGGCACGAGCACGCCGATGGTCTGCTGCGCGCCGTTGTTCGCCTGACGCGCTTGCAGCGCAGGTGCGCCGTCGGGCGGGAGCACCGCGCCGCCGTGCACGCGCACGAGCAGCCCCTCCGCTTCCAGTTGCTGCAGGTCGCGTCGCAGCGTGACGGGGGTGACATCCAGAGCATCGGTGAGCTCGGCGACCCGCACCGCGCCGGACGCGAGCAGCCGCTCGAGGATGAGGTCCCGCCGCTCGGTCGCGAGTCGTGATCCCTGTTCCATCATTCTGTGACCCCCACAGCTTCTGTCTGCCCGAGGGGCAGTGTCGAGTGCTCTTGTCGCGCGGTGACGGTCAGCGTTGACCGGTGTGCGACGTCGAGGTCGAGTCGCACGAGTCTAGGGCCCCACACGTCCGCGAGCATCGGATCCTCGAGGTCGATGGGGGTCAGGCTCGCGTGCACGCCCTCGTCCCATGTGATGCGGATGCGCGGGGCGCCGGCGAGCGGGGTCACCGTCGCGCCGCGGTGAGCGGGGCCGGCCTTGTCATCGGCATTGGCGTTGGCATTGGCGTTGTCACCGTCGCTGGCGTCGTCTTTGTCGCCGTCGAGCGCGACCTCCCCGGCGAGCACCAGCCGCAGCTGCGTCGCACCGGCGGCTTCCGCGGCAGAGAGTTGTGGCGAAGTGCGGTTCGGGTCGGGCGCGAGCGCGTCTTCCCACGACTCTGCGCCCGCCGGCGGTGCGGGGGAGGTGGCGGCGTCTGCGGGATCGGCCGGATTGGGCGCGGGGGATGTGGCGGGCGCGGGTGCGTGGGTCGCTGGTTGGGCCAGGGCGGCCGGCGCGGGTGCGGCTTCCGCGGCAGAGAGTTGTGGCGAAGTGCGGTTCGCGTCGCGCACGATCGCGTTTGGCCACAACTTTGCGGCCGCGGTGGCCTCTGCGGGCGCGGGGGATGTGGCGGGCGTGGGTGCGTGGGTCGCGGGTGCGGCGTCCGCGGCAGAGAGTTGTGGCGAAGTGCGGTTCGGGTCGCGCGCGATCGCGTTTTCCCACAACTCTGC
>NZ_PSYC01000057.1:0-21191 GCF_002931515.1 Pseudoclavibacter sp. RFBG4
CCCACAGACCTGGGCCATGCGCACTTACGGGAGCCCCTCCGCCTGCACAACCCCCAGGTCTACGCAGAACCCCGCCCGCGCACGCGCCTCCCCGCGCCCGCGCGCCTACAAACCTGGGTCTTGCGCATCTACGCGCGCCCCTCAGCCTGCGCAACCCCCAGGTCTGCGCAGATCCCCGCTCACGCACCCACGCGCTTCCAGACCTGGGCCATGCGCACCTACGCGCGCCCCGCAGCCTGCACAACCCCCAGGTCTGCGCAGAATCCCGCCCACGCACCCACGCGCCTCCAGACCTGGGCCATGCGCACCTTCGGGAGCCCCACAGCCTGCACAACCCCCAGGCCTGCGCGACGCCCGGGACCACACCTCCCTGCACCTGCACCCGCTCCCCGCGCCTCCGCCCACACCCCGCGCACCCCACGCACCCTCAAAGCGCAGATGTGGGGGTTGCGTACGTGAATCACCGGATTCACGTGCGCAACCCCCACGTCTGCTCAGCTCAGAGTACGGCTGGCGGCTCAGGCGGGCGCCTGCACCTCCCGCATGCTGCGGCGGATGAGCGCGTGCTGGCGCTGCACGAGCACAAGCGGGTCGACCTCGCCGAGGTCCGCGAAGGCGTGACCCTCCCACTCGCTCGACATGTAGCCGGAGAAGCCGCCGCGCACGAACTCCTCGGTGATCGCGCGGTAGTCGATCGCCGGCTCATCGCCGTGCTCGTCGATGTCGTAGAACTTGGCGTGCACGTGCAGGATCTGCGGCATGATGTCCGACCACTCGCGCACATCCACGCGGCCCTGCATGTTGAAGGACAGGTGCGCGAGCGAGCCGAGGATGCCCGGGTTGATGCCCCGCCCCTCGAGGTACGCGATGAACGCCTGCTGGCGCTCGCGCATGGGCACATCGGTGCGCCAGATCTCCTGGAGCTTCTCCACCGCGGCGTCGTCGAGGCCGCGCTTCTTCACCGAGCGCAGCAGCGTCGGCGCCATACTGTGCATCGTCGACGAGAAGTCGGCGACGAAGCCGAGCAGCGGGGAGCCGAACTCCTCGAAGACCTCGCGCACCTTCACGATGGGCTCGGCGTTCGGCCCGAGGGGCGCGTGGATCTCGTAGCCGAGCTTGAGGTTCAGGCGCTCCGCGATGGGCAGGATGCGCCGCAGCAGCTCCGGTTTCGCGCTCTGGATACGCACGAGCGGGAAGTCGAGCTTCTTCGCCGACTGCAGCAGCGTCTCGGTGAACTCGAACTCCTCGTCGAGGCTCATGTCGCGCGATCGGTTGCGGCCCATGTCGAGGTTCGCGCCGAACGAGCTGGCGTCGAAGCCGTACTTGTCGAACGCGCTGCGCCACTTCGCGACGAACTCGTCGGAGACGTGCGGGTACGTGGGCACCATCTGGGACGCGACGATCTCGATGCCCGGCCCGACGCCGAGCTCGGCGACGCGCGCCAGGAGGGAGTCGAAGTCGTACCAGCCGGCCGCGAACTCGGCGGTCGCCGAGTAGAGCGTGAGGCCGAGCTTGAAGGGGTCGCTGTCGCGGGGGTCCGCGAACTCGCCGAGTGCATCCGCCGCCGACGCCTCGAAGTACGGGGTGGTCGCTGCCTCGACGGCCTCGCTCGCGACGAGCGTGCGGGTCACGTCGACGTGGTTCGGGACGTAGAGGCCCGGCTCGGTCTCGCTGCCCGGCTTGATCTGCATGTACGGCAGTCGCAGGTCGGCGACGAGGCGAATCTCGTGCTCGCTGCCATCCGCGATCGGCTCGTCGAGTTCGACGACGAGGCGGGGGCGGTCCTGCAGGAACCACAGCACCTCCGACTGCTCGGCGATCTCGTCGAGGCGGTAGCTCTCGCCACGGTGCTCGAGGCGCAGCTTCGAGGCGTCGATCGCGGCGCCGTCGATCTCGAGGGCGAGGCCTGTGACCGAGGAGAGCCACACGCTGCGGTACCAGGGCAGCTGCAGGCTGAGCGCCGCGCCGTCCGGGTGGGGGAAGAGGCTCTGCTCGCTGAGCAGGGTGTCTTGCGTTGCCATGTGGGGTCTCGATTCCTAGTGCTTGAGTCCGCCTGCGAAGCCCTGCATGAACTGCTTCTGGGCGACGAGGTAGAAGATGAGGATCGGCACCATCGAGATGATGACGATGGAGAAGATCTGGTTCCACTGCGAGACGAGCGCGCCGACGTAGTAGTACATCGCCACGGGCAGCGTTTGGAAGTCGGAGCCGCCGAGGAAGATGAGCGACGTGAAGAAGTCGTTCCACACGATGAGGCCGGCGAGGATCGCGACCGTTCCGGTGGCCGGCGCCATGAGGGGCAGGATGATCTGGAAGAACACCTGCGTGGGACTCGCCCCGTCGAGGGCCGCAGCCTCCTCATAGTCGGTGCCGAGTCCGCGGAAGAAGTTGGCGTACAGGAAGATCGCGAGCGGGAGGAGCATCCCCGTGTAGAGCACGATCATGCCCCACAGCGAACCGGTCAGGCCGAGCGCGCGGGCCCCCATGTAGAGGGGAACGGTGCCGAGCTGCGTTGGCAGGATGATCGCGATGAGGAAGATGTAGTACGAAACCTGGGTCCAGCGGCGGGTGCTGCGCGTGATGACGTAGCCCGCGAGCGCCCCGAGGATCACCATGCAGAGGATCGTGCCGCCCGTGATGATGATGCTGTTGAGCAGGCCGATGAGCACGTTCGACTGCCCCGTCGCCGTCATGACGTTGGCGAAGTTCTCGACCGTCCACGTTGCGGGGAGCTCGGTGGCCGACGTCGAGAAGACCTCCTGGTCGCTCTTGAACGCAGTGATGACGAGGAAGTAGAACGGCAGCAGGAACACGATGGCGACGAGCCAGACCGCGACTTCCCTGATCAGCGTGAACTTGGTGTACCTGAACATGTCAGCGTCCCTTCTCGGGGCGTTCGGCCGTGAGCTTCTGCTGGAGGACGGCGAAGATGAGGATGATGACGGTGAGGATGAGCGCGAGCGCCGCGCCGTAGCCGAAGTTGCCGAGCGAGAAGGTCTGCTTGTAGACCTCCGTCGCGAGCGTCTCCGTGGCGCCTGCCGGCCCTCCGCCCGTGAGGGCCATGACCTGGTCGAAGATGCGCAGCCCGTTGACCAGGCCGAGCGTCGTCGCGATGGCGACAGCCGAGCGGATCGAGGGGAGCGTGATGTACCAGAAGCGCTGGAGCATGCTGGCGCCGTCGATGGCGGCGGCCTCTTCGATCTCGACGGGCACACTGGCAAGGCCGGCGATGTAGATGACCATCGTGAAGCCCGTGTTCTGCCAGACGATGACGATGAGGACCGCCCAGATCGACCACTGCGGGTCTGCCAGCCAGGCCTTCTGGTATTCGGCGAAGCCGAGCATCCCGAGGAACGCGTTGAGCGGGCCGTTGAACTCGAAGATGAACTTCCAGATGTAGGCGACCGCGAGCGGGCTGAGCACCACCGGCATGAAGAACAGGGTGCGGAGGATGTAGCGCGTCTTGAGCCCGCGATTGAGCGCGAGGGCCAGGATGAGGCCGGCGATGTTGGTGAGGATGACCGAGCCGAACGCGAGGAACAGGGTGTTCCCGACGGCGCCGATCTTGCTCGGGTCGGCGAAGATATCGGCGAAGTTGTCGAACCCGACGAACGTGAATGAGCCGATGCCAGACCAGTTCGTGAACGCGAAGAAGCCTCCGGCGGCCGTCGCGGCGTAGTGGATGAACGCCACGAGCACGAGGCCGGGCAGCACCCACCACCAGTGACCGAATTGGAGAAGGGGACGCCCCTTGCGGGGGAGGGCGGCCTTCTTGCCACCCTCCCCCGTGGGCGACTGGTCTTCAGCAGCTGACTCGGTCTTGCCGTCGCTGTGCAGTGTCGCAGTCATGGACTGGCTCCTTTGCTACGTGTGGATGCGGTGGGTGCCTGACCTTGGAGGTCAGCTGTCCCAGGCCGCATCCATTGCCGAGAGGACGCCGTCGACCGTGGTCTGACCGGTGAAGAGACCCTGGACGCCCTTCTGCAGCTCGTCGTAGACGGCCTGGTTCGGCCAGAGGCTGTTCGGCAGCGGCGTGTAGGAGCCGTCGGTGAGGACCTGCTCGACGCTGGCGTATGGGGAGCCTTCGAATTCGTAGTTCTCGATGCCCGAGACGGGGAGCGCGCCGGACACGTCGGAGAAGAGCTTCGCGCCCTCATCGCCCGCGACCCAGTCGAGGAACGCCTGGGCGGCTTCCTGCTTGTCGCTTGCCGCGTTGATGGAGAGCGAGTAGTTGGAGCTGGCGAGCACGTACGGCTTGCCGCCGTCAGCGGACGGGAAGGGCTCGATGGAGAAGTCGAGGTCCGGGTTGGCCTCGGCCAGCTCGTTGGCGGAGGAACCGGGGAGGAAGCCGCCGAGCGACGTGCCCTGCGTGATGTTGTTCGTGATGACGTCGAAGCCAGCACCCTCGGCACCAGGCTGGAAGCAGCCCGCATCCTTGAGGTCGATGATCGTCTCGAGCGTGTCCTTCCAGCCCTGCGAGTCGGCGAAGGTGACGTCGCCGGCTTCGCGCTGCTCGTTCCAGTCGGGAGTCTCCGCGTAGACGCGGGTCGCTGAGATCGACATGGCGGTCATGCCCGTGTTGGGGCCTGCGGCTCCGGCGATGACGATCATCGACTTGCCCTGCGAGGTGAGGTCGCCGCACTTGCCGATGAGCTCGGCCGTGTCGGCGGGGTAGCTGGTCACGCCAGCGGCCTCCGCCGAGGAGTTGCTGTAGACGAAGCCTGCGACGGTGAAGTCGACGGGCTGCGCGAGCACCTGGTCCTCGTAGGTGTAGAGCGCCTCGCTGCCGTCGGGGATGACACCGGATGCGGTCTCGCCGAGGGGTGCGAGGAAGCCCGCCTCGCCGAGGCTGAGGACCGCCTGGCCCTGGCCCGATCCGGGTGCCGTCTGGATGACGTCCGGGGCGTTGCCCGCCTGGAGCTGCGTGCGGAGCGTCTCGCCGTAGCGGTCGTTCGGCTGCGGGTTGAGCGTGATCGTCACGTCGGGGTTGGCTTCCATGTACGCGTTGGCGAGCGCCTCGTACGGGTTCTCGAGGTTGTTCGAGGTTGCGTAGGTGAGGGAGAACTCGGTGGCGCCGCCGCCTGCGGTGTCGCCGCCACCGCCGCTTGCGCAGCCGGAGAGAGCGAGGACACCGGCAACCGGGAGGGCGAGTGCTGCGCTGAGGCGCAGCCGCTGGTTACGGGAGTGAGACATTTTTTGCCTTTCTTGACAGCGTTGTCGAAGATCCTCCGGCCGTACCGGAGCTGGGTTCAGTCTGGCAGGCTTGTGCGCAAAACACACATAAGTAGTTGCGATGCTCCGCATAACTGACGGCCCGGAACCCGCCGAGCGCATCACCGAGACGGATAAGCTGACGCCACACCCCCGATCCGGAGGCACAACGACGTGACCACAGAAACACCGCTCTCCAGGCTCGACCTCAACCTGCTCGTCTCACTCGACGCCCTCCTCACGGAACGCAGCGTCACCAGAGCGGCAGAGCGACTGCACCTCAGCCAGCCCGCGCTCAGCGCATCCCTCGGTCGTCTTCGCACGCACTTCAACGACAAGATCCTCGCCCGCACCGGCAACACGTACGAGTTGACGCCCCTCGCCGTGCGCCTCAGCGAACTCACCGCCACAGCCCTCGACTCGGCCAGGCGCGTCTTCGACAGCCAAGCCGAATGGAACCCGACGCAGTCGACCCGCGAGTTCACGGTGCTCGGCTCCGACTACGGCTTCGCGACCATCGGCGCCGCCGTCTCCAAGCTCGCCGCCGAGACCGCCCCAGGCGTGCGCTTCCGGTTCCGGATGCACAACCCCTCCATCGTCGAGGACGCCATCGCGCAGCTCCGCTCGGTCGACGCCATGATGATCCCCCACGGCTTCCTCAGCGACCTCCCCTACAACGACGTCTTCACCGACGAGTGGCGCATCATCTGCACCGACGACAACCCGCACGTGGGCGAGCAGATCACGATGGAGAACATCGCCGAGCTGCCGTGGGTGTTCAACTACCTCTCCCGGTCGGCGTTCACCTCGGCGAGCAGGCAGATCCGCGAACTCGGCATCGAGCCGACCGTGGCCGCCGTCGTCGAAGGCTTCCACGTGCTCCCCCACTTCGTCGAAGGCACCAACCGGCTCGCCCTCATGCAGAAGCGGCTCACCGACGTGCTCATCCCGAGCGAGGGGTTCCGGGTGCTCGAACCGCCCTTCGACGCGACCCCCATCTCGGCCGCCCTCTGGTGGCATCCCACCCACAACAGCGACCCAGAGCACGCGTGGATGCGCCGCCTCTTCGCGCAGGCCGGCGCCGCCATGCAGGCGGAGGTCGGCGCGGCGTAGGCGGCGGGCCGCGCGGCTCGGTTCGGCGCGGCTCGGCTCGGCTCGGGCGAGCAGCAACCTCGGGATGGAGAAGTCACCTCGTTGCCGGAAGGTTCTCCGAAAACAGCGACAAACCCATCCCGAGACGTGACAAACCCATCCCGAAACCGAGACAAGTACGCTGCCCGAAGAGAGCGGACCGGGGCAGACTGAAGCGTCAGATCGGCAGCCGTCCCGGCGTAACGGCAGGTCGGCTCGGTTCGGCTCGGCTCGGGCGGCCAGCAACCTCGGGAGACCAGCAACCTCGGGATGGAGAAGTCACCTCGTTGCGGGAAGGTTCTCCGAAAACAGCGACAAACCCATCCCGAGACGTGACAAACCCATCCCGAAACCGGGACGAGCACGCTGCCGAAGAGAGCGGACCCGGGCGAGACTGGCGCGTCAGATCGGAGGTCGTCCCGGCGTAACGGCAGGTCGGCTCGGGCGGCACCACGCGCCCGGGAGACCGACAACCTCGGGAGACCAGCAACCTCGGGATGGAGAAATCACCTCGTTGCGGGAAGGTTCTCCGAAAACAGCGACAAACCCACCCCGAGACGTGACAAACCCATCCCGAAAGCGGAGAGGTGGGGTTCGGGCCAGGGGCAGCGGGCCAGCGGATCAGCGGATCAGCGGGTCAGGATGAGGGCGTCGCCCTGGCCGCCTCCGCCGCAGAGGGCGACGACCGCGGTTCCGCCGCCTCGACGGGCGAGCTCGTGCACGGCGTGCACGACGACTCGGGCACCGGATGCTCCGATCGGGTGGCCGAGGGCGATCGCGCCGCCGTGCGGGTTGACCACCTCGTCGGACACACCGAGCTCGGCCTGCGACTGGACGACAACCGCGGCGAAGGCCTCGTTGATCTCGATGTGATCGAACGAGGAAGCCGCGATGCCCTGCTTCTCGCAGGCGCGGGCGATGGCGCGAGACGGCTGCGACTGCAGCGACGAGTCAGGGCCGGCGACCTGGCCGGCCGCGCCGACGACGGCGAGCACGTCGTAGCCGTGCGCGTCCGCGAAGGCGCGGGTCGTGAGCACAACCGCCGAAGCACCGTCGGAGATGGGTGAGGCGTTGCCAGCCGAGATGGTGCCATCCGCCGTGAAGGCCGCGCGCAGCCCGGCAAGCGACTCAGCCGTGGTCGAGGGGCGGATGCCCTCGTCGCGCGTCACTCGCACGGGGTCGCCGCGGCGCACTGGCACGTCGACGGCGACGATCTCGGCGTCGAAGAGGCCAGCATCCACGGCCGCGGCGGCACGCTGATGGGAGCGCGCGGCGACGGCGTCCTGTGCCTCGCGCGTGATGCCGAGGCTCGTGTTGTGCTGCTCGGTGAGCAAGCCCATGCTCTGGCCGGAGGCCGCATCCGTCAGCCCGTCGTGGGCCATGTGGTCGAGCGCTTCGACAGAGCCGTAGGCCCAGCCCTTGCGGGAACCGGCGAGGAGGTGCGGCGCCTGGCTCATCGACTCCATGCCGGCCGCGACGACGAGCTGCGCGTCGCCCGTCTTCAGGAGGCGAGCGGCGTCGATGACGGCGGTCAGGCCCGAGAGGCACACCTTGTTGATGGAGGCGACGTGCGCCGAGGCCGGGATGCCCGCGGCGAGCGCCGCCTGGCGTCCAGCGTTCTGCCCGACGCCGGCGGACAGCACGTGCCCGATGAGGACGGCGTCGACCAGCGAGGCGTCGATGCTGGCCTGCTCGAGCGCACCGCTGATCGCGGCGGCACCGAGCTGCGGAGCGGTCAGCGTCGAGAGCTGCCCATTGAGCTTGCCCTGCGGGGTGCGCGCGGCGGCGACGACGACGATGTCGCTCGGGCTCGGAACGCTCGCTTTCCCGCCCGCGGAAGGACCGCCCGCGATATCGACGGAGCCGCTGGCCTCGCCGCCGCCCGCACTGCTCCCGAGCGGGCCGCCTGTGTCGAATCCGTCGCGGTTCGTGCTGCTCATGCGCTGACGCGTCCTCTCGTTCGTGCCCGCGACGCTGCCCGGGCGCGCGGGACCGGCACGGCTTCCACAGCCGCCCCGATGACGTTGCTGACCTCGCCGATGCGCTCGACGCGCAGCTCGACCACGTCGCCCTCCGCGAGCGGGGGTGGAGTGAGCGTGCCCGCGCGGCCCCACAGCTCGGCGAGGCACCCGCCATTGCCAGCGGTCCCGGAACCGAGCACATCACCCGGCACGACCCTTGAGTTGCGGGACGCGTAGACCAGAAGCTGAGGGAAGGACCAGCCCATGTTCGAGAGCAGGTCGCTGCCGATCAGCTCGCCGTTGACCAGCACCTGCAGCTCGAGTTCGAGGAAGCCGTCGGCGTCGTGCGCATCCGAGAGCTCTTCGGCCGTGACGATCCACGGGCCGAGCGTCGCGGCGAAGTCCTTGCCCTTGCAGGGTCCGAGGCGCACCTTCATCTCGCGCGACTGGATGTCCCTGGCCGACCAGTCGTTGAAGACGCTGTAGCCGAAGACGTGCCCGGCGGCGCTGGCTTCGTCGAGGTTCGACCCGTCGCTGCCGTCGACCGCGCCGACGATGACGGCAACCTCGAGCTCGAAGTCGAGCCGCTGTGTCACCGGCGGGCGGATGCTCACCCCGCTGCCCACGAGCGAGTGCGGGTTCGTGAAGTAGAAGGTGGGGGCGTCGTACCACTCGGCGACGACCCCCGAGTCGCCGTCGATGGACTTCACGACGCCCTCGACGTGCTCCTCGAACGCCACGAAGTCGCGCACGCTCGGCGCCTCGATGGGTGCGAGCAGTTCGACGTCGGACACCGACGGCGCGAGGCCGAGCGAGCCATCCGCCCAGGCCCGCTCGATGAGCGAGGTCGCGGCCGCGTTGGCGCGCTCGAGCCCGAGCCGGGTCGCCCCGAGCACGGTGAGCCCATCGGCGAAGGCGAGCAGCCGGTCGCCGCCCTCGTGCGCGACGACAACCCCGTCGTGTTCGCTGCCGTCGTGCATCCACCTGGCGTATCTCACCGGGTCGCCTCCACGGACTTCCACAGGCGCGGCAGTCGCGCGGCGTTGCCGAACAGGACCTGCGCCTCGTCGTCGGCGCCGAGCTCCGCGTCGTGCACCCGCTCGACGGGATTCTCGACGCCCATGTCGAACGGGTAGTCGGAGCCGAGGAGCACTCGGTCGGCGCCGACGGCGGCGACGAGGTTCCGCAGCGCGGTCGGCGTGTGCACGAGCGAGTCGAAGCTCAGCTGCCGCAGGTACGTGGACGGCGCGCGCAGGCACGTGCGCGCTTCGGGCCGCACCTCCCAGGCGTGGTCGGAGCGGCCGATGAACGTCGGCAGGTAGCCGCCGCCGTGCGCCGCGATGACCACGAGGTTCGGGAAGCGGTCGAGCACGCCACCGAAGATGAGGTGCGAGATCGCGGCGGCGTTCTCGGCGGGCTGGCCGACGGTGTTGGAGAGGTAGAAGCGGTCGAGGCGCTCGTCGAGGCTGCACCCGAACGGGTGCAGGAACACGATGGCCTCGAGCTCCTCGGCGCGGCGCCAGAAGTCATCGAGGCGCGCGTCGCTCAGCTCGACATCGCCCGCGAACGACGACAGCTCGACGCCGGCCAGGCTGTTGGCGAGCACGGCATCCTCGAGCAGTTCGACGAGGCGGTGCGGATGCTGGAGGGGCACGAGGCCGAGCCCGCGGAGGCGGTCGGGAGCACCGGCGACGTGCGCGGCGATGGCCGCGTTGGCCTCCTTCGCCGCCCAGACGGCGAGCTCTTCGCCCGCCCACGGGTAGTAGTGGCTCGGCGAGGGGGACACGAGCTGCATGTCCACGCCCTGCACATCCATGACCGCGAGGCGCTCTTCGAGCGAGATGAGCTTCGGGAAGCGCGACTTGATCATGGCGCCGGAGGCGGCGAGGCTCTCTGGCCCGTTGCGCTTGGCTTCGAGCTCGCCGGCGGCGGCGAAGCCCTCCGGGTCGCGTCCCTGAACGGCGCCCTGGAGCGCGGGGAGGAGGAGGTGCGCGTGCACGTCGACGATCTGGCCGGCAGCGCCGGAAGCACGGCCGGGAACGGTCGCGGCGGTCATGCCGGCACCGCCACGAGCTGCGCGACGCCGCCCATGAGGGCGGGCACGTTGCCGTCGCGCTTGCCGTCGAGCTGCCACTGGCCGAGGGTCGTGGACGCCTCGACGACGTGGGCCGCGCGAGGGAGGCGGCGGGCGTGGAAGTCGTCCCAGAACGGCTGGTCGAGCTGCTCGCGCTCAAGCAGCATCGTGGCGAGCACGAGCCCGTCCTCGGCGGCCTGGGCCGCGCCCTGCGCGATCGTGGGAGGGCAGCTGTGGGCGGCGTCGCCGATGACGACGACCCGGCCGCGGTTCCATGCGTCCGGCACGACGTGCGAGGTGAAGAGCGTGTAGTGCACGCGGGCCGACTCGGTGAGCGAGTCCCGGATCTCCTGCCACGGTCCGCCGTAGCTGCCGGCGAGGTCGCGCATGATCTCGACGCTCTCGGCGGGCGTGAGGCCGCTGCGGTCCTGCGCCTTCTCGACGAGGTACGCGTAGATGCTGTTCTCGCCGGTCGGGCAGTAGCCGGCGATGAAGCAGCGGCCGCCGTAGTAGAGGTCGGTGTGCGTGACCTCGGCGGGGCGGGCCACGAAGGCGCGCCAGATGCCCATGCCGGTGCGCTCGGGCTTCGTCTCGATGCCGATGAGCGATCGGGTCGGCGAGTTGAGGCCGTCGGCGCCGATGACGAGGTCGACGCGCGACGTGTCGCCTGCATCCGTCGTCAGGGTCACGCCGTCGGCGTCCTGCTCGAGGCCCGTGACCGTGGTGCCGTAGTGGATGCGCGCACCGACTTCGAGGGCGCGCTCGGCGAGGATCTTGGCCAGGTCCGGGCGGTACATGCCGGCCGTCGCGGGGTACTCGGGGCCGCCGGTGCGGGTCTCGGTGAGGCTCGCGATGACCGTGCCAGCCGGGTCGGGGGCGCGCATGCTGACGTCGTCGAACGAGTAGGACTGCTCCTGGATGCGTTCCCAGACGCCGACCTGGTCGAAGACGCGCAGGGCGTTGCCCTGCAGGGTGATGCCGGAGCCGAGGGCCGTGATCTCGGACTTCGCCTCGTAGACGTCGACCTCGACGCCGCCGTCGGCGAGGATGATCGCGGAGACCATGCCCGCGACTCCGCCTCCGACGATGGCGACCTTGGAAACTGCACTCATGATGGTCCTGCTTTCTGCGTCTGCGTTGACGATGAAGGTGTCTGGGTCAGCGGCGGCGGGGCTGCCTCTGGAGTGGACGAGTGGTTGCTCAGCGGATTGCGATCGGGTTGACGGGCGAGCCGACGGCACCCGTGATGGGCAGCGGCGGTGCGACGAGCAGGAACTCGTAGACGCCGTCGGCCTGGCACGCGGATGCGAGGGCTTCGAGGTCCCACATCTCGCCGATGGTGAGTCCCATGTTGGGGATGACCACCTGGTGGAGGGGCTGGAACGCCTCGTCGAACTCGTTGGGGCGCACCTCGAAGCCCCACGTGTCGGTTGCGATGGCAGCGATCTCGGAGCGGTGCAGCCATCCGGCCGTCGTGAACGACAGCCCGGCGCTCGGCCCGCCGGCGTAGCCGTTCCAGCCTTCGCGTTGCGCGCGGGCGTAGCGGCCCGTGCGCACGAGCACGATGTCGCCGCGGCCGACCGCCGCCGTGGCGCCCTGCGCGTGGATGCACGCTTCGAGGTCAGCGGTCGTGATCGCGTAGCCGTCCTCGAGCTCCCCGCTGTCACGTAGGTGCCTGCCGAGGTCGAGGAGCACGCCGCGGCTCACGATCTCGGCCGCGGTGTGCTCGATGCCCGTCACGAGGTCGCCCTCGCTCGTCACGACCTCGCCCGAGCGGCGGCCGTTCCACGCGTAGCCGTGGTCGAAGATGTGGCCGAGGCCGTCCCACTGGGTCGAGCACTGCAGCGGCATGGCGATGACGTCGTCGGCCCCGCCGAGACCGTGCGGGAACCCCTGGTTCGCGAGCTGCGCATCCGTGCCCGTGTCGAGCATCGTGTGCACGGGGTTCGTGCGGCGCCGCCACCCCATCTGAGGGCCGTTCATGTCGAAGGGCTGCGAGAGCGAGAAGCTGCGGCCCGCGCGCACGAGCTTCGCCGCTTCGGCGCGCTTGGCGTCGTCGATGAAGTTGAGCGTGCCGATGCGGTCGTCGTCGCCCCAACGGCCCCAGTTGCGGTAGGCCTGCGCCGCGCGTGCGACTTCGGTGGTGGGGTCGGTGCGGTCGAGCTCGGCAGGGTTCGCGGTTGGAGCTCCCGTGACTTCAGGGGCTCCCCCAGCGTTGGCGGTGCCCCTGGTGTCGCCGGTGTCGGTGAGGGAGGTCACGAGGAGACCGCTTCTGCGCGCACCCGCGTCGTCTGCGTCCCGAGACCCTCGATGACGCTCACCATGACGTCGCCATCACGGAGGAGGCGGCCGTGCACGATGCCGTTGCCGGCCGGGCTGCCGGTGAGGAGCAGGTCTCCGGGGAGGAGCGGCATGGTCTCGGATGCGGCCGAGATGAGCGCGGGGATGTCGAAGAGGAGGTCGTCGCTGACGGCGTCCTGCATGGTGTCGCCGTTGAGCGTGAGCTTCAGCGTGAGCGAGTGCGGGTCGGTCACGAACTGCGCTGGCACGAGGAAGGGTCCCGTCGGGAGGAAGCCCGGCGCGTTCTTGCCTCGGTACCAATCCGTGCCGATCTCCTTCATGTCCTTCCGGAAGATGAGGTCGCGCGTCGAGATGTCGTTGACGATCGTGTACCCGGCGACGTGGCCGAGGGCATTTTCGCGGGAGACGCGGTGTGCACGCTTGCCGATGACCACGGCGAGCTCCAGCTCCCAGTCGTGCTGGTCGCTGTAGCCGGGCAGCTCGAGCTCGGCGTCGACACCGGCGACGGCCGTGGGGAGGCCGATGAAGAAGTACGGCTCGCCGTCCCTGGCGCGTGCATCCATCATCTCAGCCGCCCACTCGCGCAGCTCCTCGATGGGGCGCGGGTCGTTCTTCGCCCGGCCGGCGGCGACGAGGTCGATGACGTGCGTGCGGTAGTTGGCGCCCGTCTGCAGCACCTGGCGTGGCTCGACGGGTGCTTCGAGAGTGACGTCGTCGAGGGCGAGCCAGTCGGCGCCATCGCGTGCTGCTGCGAGCTGCGCGAGGCGGTCCCACGAGGCGGGCGCTTCAGCGAGGAAGTCGTTGAGGGAGTCTGCGCCGAGCTCCTCGCTGCTCAGCGGGCGGATGCGGCCGGCCGCGACGAGTCCGAGCTGCGGCTTTCCCTCCCCCACGCTGAAGCGGGCAAGAGCGAAGTCGGCGGTCAGGCCTTCGGACGACGATGTCACGGTTGGTCTCCAATTCACGACGCTTCGGTGCGTTCGTGACATAAGTCAACCGTGTCTGGCGCCATCAGCCAAGCGGGGATCCGTTATCCAGGGCATCAGGGCTGGTGATGGGGCAGCTCACGCTCTCGATCCAGGGGCGAACGTCGACGATCCCCTCCGGCAACAGGGCTCTGGCGGATGCGAAACCGTCTGGCAGCTGGGTCACCAGAGCGTGTGCGTAGCGTTCGCCTCGGTCGGTCGTTCCCTCCCCGATCTTCAGCACCTGATCATCCGGCACCGAGTCGACGAGGGCTCGCGCGTCTTCGAGCTGCGCCTCATTCCACCGGCTGGGGAAGACGACGACGGGGCCCGGCGGCCCCTGCGCCACAAGCGCCTCGACTCGCTCCGGCTCGGGTGAGGAGAAAACGTAGACCCGACCGTGCTCGGCCAGAGCTATGTGAGTCATGGCGAGCACAGACGGATGCCGACCCAACCTGGCGGCGAATGCCTCGAAGTCTGGATGCTCTGCGTGCGTGGGCATGTAAGCCTCCCGGACCCGCTGCGCAAGGACTCGGAGGGAGGCCACGGCCGGATCGACGGCAGCGTTCTTATTCCAGCGGGAAACCAGCAGGGCTTCTCCGTCCCAAGAGCCCTCTACTTCCACACTCCCCTCAAAGAGGGACAGCCCGACCCTCGCCGCCTCGTCGAGCCGGAGCGGCAGGAGACGCTCATCCCAGACGAACACCTCCGATGGACGAAACGGAGTCAGATACGACGCTGCGCGCACCGGGTCGACCACGAGCCACCCACGCGCACGGAACCTGCCGCCAGTCGCCAGCCCTGCGGACGCGCTCATGTCAGCCATACCGGTCCACGCTAGCTCGGGAATCCGCCCCGAACGCCGTCTCGCGTTGAACTTCGAGACAGGATTCGACGACTCGTCAATCTGTGACCTTAGACATCAGCCTGCGCTCGTCGATCAAGCGCCGCCGCACGAACACGTGCCGGATGCCCGATTGAGATGAGGATCTTTCGAGCCGGAGACTCCCCGGCCAGCAGGGGGCTGTCCCTATATCCCCAAATATTCCGGATGGAACCGACGAGCACGCTCACGGTCACCAGAATCGGAATCACCAACGGCACATCAAGACCCAAATTGTCGTAGAGGAACCCGAACGAGATATTGGCAGCAATGAAACCGACTGTCGAGAGTCGTTCTTCTACATTCACCATCAGACCAAGCCCAACGGCGGCAAGGAGTACGCCGATGTAGGCGGCGGCATTACTCGAGAGAAAATCGATCACCCTTGAGATTCCTTTCTGAGAGCTTCGACTCGAACCTCGTGAATTGGACCCGAACTGGCAACGAGGCTTCAGAATGGATGTAGGCGACGGAAACGCCACGAGCCCGGCCGTGACCACGCTCGCCGAGGCAGCCCACGACTGAAGCCACGTCCGCTACACGACTTGTGGGCACCTCGGTAACAAGAGCCGAGACGAGGGCACCTCCGACCCGTCGCGACAGGAATCCGCGAGGGGTGAAAGCCGTATTCCAATGCAACATTCTCCCTAATTTCGTCGCCGCCGCGGAACGCAGCGAAGAGCAACTTAGCAGACAAAATCACCTCAGAAATCTCCCGACTCAATTGAGGAACACTTCTGGCACAGCCGCAGCCGAACTCACGCAAGTCCTATATCCCCTATTTCGAGAGATTCTGACTTATTTCACGTGCGATTGGTGGGTAGAGGGTAGGGGGACGAGCCCGCACGGAATCGTGCACCACCTCGTCACCAGACGCCTCGCACTCGGACGCGCACGTCCGCTGACGCCTGGCAACCGAGCAGGTGCCCGAAGCCCGAGTTTCGAGCCCGCTAGGCAGGCAGGACCGGCGCGGCGAGCAGCGGCAGGGTCTCCGCCCGACTGCGCTCGACGTGTGCGAGCGCGAGCGCGGCCGCTCGTTCGACTTGGCCGCGCACGATCGCGTCGCAGAGGTCGCGATGCTCACGGTGGACGTCGTCGTCGTCGCGTTCGCTGGCGATGTGGAAGAGCCGCTTGACTCGCCCCTGCACGGGGAGGAGCAGGTCTCGAAGGAGACGACTGCCCGCGAGCGCGACGACGGCATCGTGGAAGTCAGAGGTGGCGTCGGCGATCCTCGACTCATCCGAGGAGTCGACGGCAGCGTCTGCGGTTGCGAGGGCCGCCACGAGCCCCTCCCCCGACTCCCCTCCGGCGCATCGTGCGGCGGCGAGGCGCGCGGCGAGCACCTCGAGGGACGCGCGGACGTCGAACAGCTCGACCACGTCGGCGAGCTCCATGGGCGCAACCACCGCACCGCGACGCGGCAGCGTGCGAATGTACCCCTCGGCCTCGAGCCTGGGCAGCGCCTCTCGGATCGGGATGCGCGAGACGCCGAGGGCCTCGGCGACCTCGCGCTCACGCACCCGACTGCCCGTGGGGAATCGGCCGTCGATGATGCGATCGCGCACCCACTCGTACACCCGCTCGCCATGAGAGACCGAGGCCCCCGAGGGCTCCTCCGTCACGTTCGGACTCGTCATCGCCACGAACACCCCTCCTCGATCCACTGACTGGCTACGTTACGCACCCCACAGAGGCGGGGATGCTCGTGCATCCGCGGCCAGTCCGACGAGTACCGCATCTTCGCGCTTTTAGTATGCCAAAACTTAAAACAAGGCCCTCAGAATGCACGAAACGAATGGAAACAACTTCCCGTTCTCCAAGTTTTGGCATACCATCGCTCGTGTTCGGGTTCAGCCCGACATCGGTGCATCCCCCACGCAAAGGAGCCTGAGCATGACCGATACCGTCACACCAGTCGAGGAAGCGCGGCCGCGCACCCTCAAGCGCGCCCTCGGGCTGCCCGCCCTCATCGGGTACGGACTCGCCTCCATGGGCGTGCTCTCGGTCGTCTCCGTCTACGGCCCGGCCACCGAGCTCAGCGACGGGCACCTCCCCGCCGCGTACGTCGCGGCGATCATCATCATGCTGTTCACTGCCCACAGCTACGGACGCATGGCCGCGCACGTGCCGATCACGGGCGGCGCCTACGCCTACGTGACGCGCGGCTTCGGACCTGCGGTCGGCTTCGTCACCGGTTGGGTGATGCTGCTCGACTACCTGTTCCTGCCGATGGTGAACTTCCTGCTCTTCGGCCTCTACTTCAACAGCCTGTTCACTGCGGTGCCGGCCTGGGTCGGCACGCTCGTGTGCATCCTGATCGTCGCCCTGTTCAGCATCATCGGCGTCAAGTGGTTCAAGCGCATGAACTTCGTCGTGATCATCGCATCGGTGCTCGTGATCGTCGTCTTCCTCGTCCTGGCGGTGCTCAACGCCCCAGATCTGACCTTGGCATCGCTGACCGGTCCGCTCTCGATCGGCGAAGGCGGGCTCGCGCCGATCCTCGCGGCGGCGGCGATCGTGGCGTTCGCCTTCCTCGGGTTCGACGGGGTCTCGACGCTTGCCGAGGAGACGCACGATCCGCGTCGCAAGGTGCCGAAGGGCATCGTGCTCGCGACGCTGTTCGCGGGCCTCGGCTACCTGGCCTTCTCGATCGCCGGCAGCCTCATCGCCCCCGACTGGACGCAGCTCGACAACCTCGACGCTGCCGGCACGGAGCTCATGCAGCAGGCGGGCGGTGACGTGCTGATGGTCGTGTTCGTGATCGTGAACACCGTCGGCATCGTGCTCTGCGGTACGGCGGCGCAGATGAGCGTGAGCCGGGTGCTGTTCGCGATGGGCCGCGACGGCATCCTGCCCCCGGTGCTCGCGAAGCTGCACCGACGCTTCCGCACCCCGTACGTGGCGGCTATCGTCGTCTCCGTCATCGCCCTGGTCGCGCTCTTCGTCACCCTCGACCAGGCCGTCTACATGATCAACTTCGGCGCACTCGTGGCGTTCGCCATGGTGAACCTCGCCACCGCCAAGGTGCTCTTCTTCGACCTCCGCCTGCGCAGCGGATGGGGGATGCTGCGGCACCTCATCATGCCGATCATCGGGTTCGTCTCCGTCGCCTGGCTGTGGACCTCGCTGGCCCCGTTCACCTTCGTGCTGGGCACGGCGTGGCTCCTCATCGGCGTCATCGTGTACCTCGTTCGCCGCAAGCGCCGGGGCGGACCCCTCGCGCTCCGGCTCGACGGCTCATCGACAGAGGCCATGCCCACGATCCCCTACCAGCAGTGACCCGGTGGCAGCAGGCCAGGGCAGTCCGGGAGCTCACGACCATCCCGGAGAAAGCAGCACCATGACCGATTGCACGCCCACGCAGACGCTGCGCACGGCCGGGCTCGTCGACGCGCACATCCACCCCGACAAGACCTCGTGGGGTCGGCCCTGGCAATCGCGTCGAGGAGCGGCCACGCTCGCCGAGCTGATCGAGAACGACCGCGCGACGCAGACGGCCTACGACACGAGCGTCGAGGAGCGCACGTTCAGCCTGTTCTCGCAGGCGCTCGCCAACGGCACGTTCGGGATGCGCGCCCACGTCGACGTCTCCTCGGAGCTGGGCATCGGGAACGTGGAAGGGGTTCGTGCCGCGGCCGAGCGCCTCGCCGGCGACCTGACCGTGCAGATCGTCGCGTTCCCCCAATTCGGGCTCCTCTCGAACCCGGGCACCCTGGAGGCGATGGCGGCATCGCTGCAGTCGGGCGCGGACCTCGTCGGGGGCATCGACCCCTCGGGGCTGGAAGGCGACCTGCACGGGCATCTCGACGCGATCTTCGGGCTCGCCGATCGCGCCGGACGCGAGCTGGACATCCACCTGCACGACGGCGGTGAGGAGGGCTTGGCGCAGATCCGGGAGATCGCGCGGCGCACGATCGCCGGCGGCCGGCAGGGCGGCGTGACCATCGGCCACGCCTTCGCGCTCTGCGATCCCACACTCGCATCGCTCGGCGAGACACTCGATCTCGTCGCCGAGGCGGGCCTCTGGATCGCGGTGTGCGCGCTCGGCCCCGACCCGGTGCCCGACCTCGACCGCTTCGAGGCCCACGGCGTGCGGGCGGTTGCCGGCTCCGATGGGGTGCGGGATGCGTGGAGTCCGTTCGGCACGGGCAGCATGGTCGACCGCGCCCACCTCCTCGCCTACCGAACCGGTGCGATGACCGACGAGGAGCTGGAGCGGGCGTTCCGCATCGCCTCCATCTCGGGCGGCGAGATGATGGGCCTCGCGAGCGTCGCGGAGTGGGACGAGCGCAGTGGCACCCGGCTCGAGTTCGCTGCCGAGAATCTCGCTCAGCTCGTCGTCGACCGGCCGGCCCCCCTCCGCGTCATCCGCGACGGCCGGGTCCTCCGCGACGGCCGGGTGCTGCGGTGAGCGCTCAGCGCCGACAGGGCGTCGCGGCCGGCATCCTCGTCATCGCCGTCGGGCTGAGCGTCAGGTTCCCGATCACGAACACCTCCGCGCTGCTCGGTGAGATCGGGACCGGCTACTCGCTCTCGCCGTCGGCGCTCGCCGTCCTCAGCTCGATCCCAGTACTCCTCTTCGCGCTGGCCGCGCCCCTCGCCCCGCTGATCGTCGGCCGGCTCGGACTGCCCAGATCGATCGCGCTGCTCCTCGCGGTGCTCGCGGGCGCGACCCTGCTGCGACCGCTCGGACCCGCGCCGCTGTTCGTGTCGACCGTCCTCATCGGCGCCTCCATCGCGATCCTCGGCATCCTCGCCCCGCAGATCATCCGGAGCGCGCTCGCCACGCGCGGCGGGTTCTGGACGGGCGTCTACACGGCATCGTTCGGCGTCAGCGCCGCGACCGGCGCAGCATTCTCGGTGCCGCTCTTCCACGCCCTGGGCGATGAGGTCGGGCCGGCGCTCGCAGCGTGGGGAGTCCCCCTCCTCATCGCTCTCGCGTTCGCCCTCGCCTTCGGTCGCCGCATCGAGACCCGCGGCGCTGGGCCACGGCCGACCTCGGCTGGCGAGCGCCAGCCGATCCTGCGCGCCCGTGGGCTCTGGCCGGTGACGGGGTTCTTCGCCTGCCAGGCGCTCCTCTACTTCTCCATGACCGCGTGGCTCCCCACGATCGCGATGGACCGCGGGGCCGCCCCGGCGGCGGCCGGACTGCTGCTCGCGTGGATGAGCGTCGCCGGGCTCCCGGCGGCCCTGTTCGCGCCGATGCTTGCATCGCGAGCCGGCTGGCGCACGCCGATGCTCGTCGTCACCGCGCTGCTCGGCGCCGCGAGCCTGCTTGGTCTCGCGATCGCACCCCTCGCGGCGATGACCGTGGTCGTCGCGGTGCTCGGCGTCGCCTTGAGCTCGGCGTTCGGGATCTCCGTCGCGCTCATCGTGCTCACGGCACCGAGCGGCGCATCCACTGCCGCGTTCTCGGCAGTGGTCCAGGGCATCGGCTATGGGGCCGCGGCGGCCGGCCCCCTGCTGTCCGGCCTGCTTGCCGGAGCGGGCATCGGCTGGCCGGTCATCATCGGCGGCCTCGCTGTCGTCGCGCTGCTCGAGCTCGGGTTCGGCGTCGCGAGCTCCCGGGCGTCCCTGGCCGTGCAGCGCACGGGAGAGCTGTCCGCCTCAGGTGATCGCGCGGGCGATCGGGAGGCCGACGCCGTGCGAGGTGAGGCCGCCGTCGACCGCGAGCTCGGCGCCCGTCACGAATGAGGTCTCGGGCGAGAGCAGGCTCGCGATCACGTCGGCGACCTCGCCCGGCGATCCCGTCCGGCCGAGCGGTGTCAGCTCGACGTTGATGTCGCGGAACGCCGCCGAGGCGCTCGCCGTCATAGGCGTCTCGATGTACCCGGGATGCACGATGTTCACGCGGATCCCCCGCGGCCCCAGCTCCATCGCCGCGGTCTTCGTGATGCCGCGCAGCGCCCATTTGCTTGCCGCGTACGCCACCGCGTAGTGGGCCGTGACCGCCGCCGCCGAACCCACGTTGACGATGGATGCGCCGCTCGTCATGAGCGGGGCGAGCGCCTGGATTCCGAGGGCTGGGCCCGTCGCGTTGATCGCGAAGGCCGCCTCGAAGTCCTCCGCGGTCGCTGCCTCGAGCCGGGCGCGCCTCGTGATGCCGGCCGCGTTCACGAGGCCCGCGAGCGCGCCGGTGGTCGCGGCGAGCTCGGCGAGCGACGCCCAGCCCTCCGGGTCGCGCACGTCGAGGACAACGCGTCGCACGTTCGACGGTCGGGCGGCATCCGCGGGCCATGCCAGGTCGGCGGCGATGACCGGGACGTCGCCCTCGATGAGCCGCTCCACGACGGCCGCGCCGATGCCGGAAGCGGCCCCCGTCACGACGACGGCTGCGGCGAACGCACTGGTGGTCTCAGGCACGGGGCTCCTCTCGGCGCGCGGCTCTGCGCATCCACCTCAACTCAAGCAGGGAGCGCGGCAGGCGGACAGCGGCAATCGCTGATCCGGCCCATCCGCTCCCTGGATGCGACGGCGGCGACCGTCGAGCCCGGGCGCCGGGCGCCGTTTCGGGCTGAGCGCCAACCTCGGGCTGGCCGAGCAGTCTCGGGCTGGCAAAGTCACTTCGTGCTGGAAACGTTTCCAGAACGAAGTGACTTTGCCAGCCCGAGACAGCGGTGGAGGTGGAGGTGGAGGTGGACATCGAGGCCAGCTCCCACAGGCACACC
>NZ_PSYC01000032.1:0-20938 GCF_002931515.1 Pseudoclavibacter sp. RFBG4
GGCGGGGACGGCCGGGCGGGGCTCGGCGCGGCCAGCCGGGGCTCAGTCGAGCAGCAGCGCAGGTTCCTCGACGATCGTCGCGACGTCCGCGAGGAAGCGGCTCGCGACGTCCCCGTCGACCAGGCGGTGGTCGAACGAAGCGCCGAGCGTCGTCACCATGCGGGGGCGAACTTCGTCCTCGAACACCCACGGCTTCAGCTTGATCGTGCCGAGCGCGAGGATGCCCACCTCGCCGGGGTTGATGACGGGCGTGCCCGTGTCCATCCCGAAGACCCCGATGTTGGTGATCGTGAACGTGCCGTCGCGCATCTCCGTCGGCGGTGTCTTCCCGTCGCGGGCGCGATACGTGAGCTGCTCGATGGCCTGCGCCAGCTGGTGCAGGGTCATGGCGTGGGCATCCTTGATGTTCGGCACGATGAGCCCACGCGGGGTCGCGGCGGCGAGGCCGAGGTTCACGTAGTGCTTGACCGTGTACTCCTCGTCGGTCCACGCGGCGTTGACCATCGGGTTGCGGCGGATCGCCCACATCACGGCTCGCGCCACGATGAGCAGCGGCGACACCTTCACGCCGGCGAAGTCGGGCGACGCCTTGAGGCGCTTCACGAACTCCATCGTGCGCGTCGCGTCGACGTCGGTGAAGAGCGTCACGTGCGGTGCCGTGAACATCGACGAGACCATGGCGTTCGCCGTGGCCTTGCGCACGCCCTTGACGGGGTGCTTCTCCTCGCGGACCTCGCCCCAGATGGGGGTCTCGAGGTTCTTGAAGACACTCGCCTGCTGCGCGTGTCGGATGACGTCGTCGCGGGTGGTCTCACCGGCGAGCCCGGTCGGCTCGACCTGCGACAGGTCGACGGCCAGGTCTTTCGCGAGCTTGCGGATCGGGGGCTTCGCGATGATCGGCGACGCGGATGCGGCGGGCACCGACCCTGGGCGAGCCTGCGTCCGTGCCGCCCCAGGCGCTGGAGCGGGAGCCTGCGCCGCCGGGCGGTGCGACGGCTGGGCCGGTGCGGGGATCTGCGCGGGGCGCGTCGGCTGGGCCGGGGCGGCGGACTTCTTGCGGCGACGCGTCGTGGGCGCATCACCGAGTCCGTAGCCGACGAGCACCGAGTTGGCGCCGGACTCGGCGCCCTCGCTGGAGACGGTGGAAGCCGCATCCGCCTGTGCCGCATCGAATTCGAGGTCGGCAGCCGGTGCCTCCGGGGCGGCGGGCACCTCAGAGCTGCTCACGGACCCAGCGGTCTCGATGGAGAGGATGTGCTTGCCCACGTCGACGGTCTGCCCCTCGCTCGCGAAGAGCTCGACGACGCGCCCCTCGAAGGGGCTGGGGAGCTCGACGATCGACTTGGCCGTCTCGATCTCGCACAGCGTCTGGTTCAGCTCGACGCTGTCGCCGGCCTTCACGTGCCAGGAGACGATCTCGGCCTCGGTGAGTCCCTCGCCGACGTCGGGGAGTTCGAAGTTCTCGGTGCTCATTGGTGTGCTTGCCTCTATCTGTGCGGGCTTGGTTCAGTACTCGAGCGAGCGGTCGACGGCTTCGAGGATGCGGTCTGCGTCCGGCAGGTAGCTCGCCTCGAGCTTCGCTGGCGGGAAGGGAACGTTGAAGCCCGACACGCGAAGCACGGGCGCCTCGAGCGAGAAGAACACTCGCTCCTGCACGGTCGCGGCGATCTCGGAGCCGATGCTGGCGTTCGAGGGGGCTTCCTGCGCGATGACGAGGCGACCCGTCTTGCGGACGGACTCCACGATCGGCGCGTAGTCGATGGGGCTCAGCGAGCGGAGGTCGATGACCTCGAGGCTGATGCCCTCGGCCTCGGCGACCGCCGCCGCCTGCAGCGCTACCGCGGTCATGGCGCCGTGCGCGACGAGCGTCACGTCGGTGCCGACGCGGGCGACTCGGCTCGCGTGCATCCCGGCAGCGGGGGCGGCGAGGCTGACCTCGCCCTTCTGCCAGTACTTGCTCTTGGGCTCGAAGAACATGACGGGGTCGTTGCTCTTGATGGCCTGCTGGATCATCCAGTACGCGTCGTTCGGCGTCGACGGGGAGATGAGGCGGAGTCCGGCGGTGTGCGCGAAGTAGGCCTCTGGGCTCTCCTGGTGGTGCTCGACGGCGCCGATGTGCCCGCCGTAGGGCACGCGGATGACAACCGGCATCTGCAGGCGGCCCTCGTTGCGGTTCGTGAGCTTCGCGAGCTGTGTCGTGATCTGGTCGAAGCCGGGGAAGATGAAGCCGTCGAACTGGATCTCGCACACGGGCCGGTAGCCGCGCATGGCGAGGCCGATGGCGGTGCCGATGATGCCGGACTCCGCGAGCGGGGTGTCGAGCACGCGGTTCTCGCCGAAGTCGCGCTTCAGGTGCTCGGTGACGCGGAAGACACCGCCGAGCGTGCCGATGTCCTCGCCGAGCTGCACGACCTTGTCGTCGTCCTCCATGGCGCGGCGCAGACCGGCGTTGATGGCCTTCGCGAGCGGCATGGTGACCGTCTCCGGCGCATCCGTCTCCGACTCGGGCGTTGTGGTGCTCGTGGCGACGTCGGTCATCGGGCTGCCTCCTGGCTCGCGTTGTCATCGAAGGACGCCTCGTACCGGCGCAGCCACTGCTTCTCTTCCTCGAGCTGCGGATGCGCGTCGCTGTACACGTTCTCGAACATGGAGTCGTTGTCGGGCTCTTCGATCTCGAAGACGCCGCGGCGCACGTCGGCCGCGTAGTCCTTCGCTGCCTCGTCGACGCCGGTGAAGAAGTCCTCGCCCACGTCCTGCGCGCGCAGGTACGCGCCGAGGCGGGCGATGGGGTCGCGGCGGCGCCACGACTCCTCCTCGTCCCTCGTGCGGTACTTGGTGGGGTCGTCCGTCGTCGTGTGGGCGCCCATCCGGTAGGTCTCGGCCTCGATGAAGCCGGGGCCACCGCCGGCGCGTGCCCGCTCGAGGTGCGCGCGCGTGACGGCGAAGCTCGCCATCACGTCGTTGCCGTCGATGTGCGTCGAGGGCATGCCGAAGCCGCCCGCGCGCTTGTAGAGCGGGTTGTTGGCCTGCACGGAGACGGGCACGGAGATGGCCCATTGGTTGTTCTGCAGGAAGAAGACGAGCGGCACCTGGTAGCTCGTCGCGAAGATGTAGGCCTCGTTGGTGTCGCCCTGGCTGGTCGCGCCGTCGCCGAAGTACACGACGGTCGCCTCGTCCTTGTCGAGGTCGCCGGTGCCGGTGGCGCCGTCGAACTTCTGGCCGAGCGCGTAGCCGGTCGCGTGGAGGGTCTGCGAGCCGATGACCAGCGTGTAGGGGCGCACGCCATGGCCTTCCGGCGACCATCCACTGTGGGTCACGCCGCGCAGGAGGCGCAGCACGTCGACGAGGTCGACGCCGCGCACGAAGGCGACTCCGTGCTCGCGGTAGGAGGGGAAGACCGCATCTTGCGGGCGCATGGCGTAGGCGGAGCCGATCTGGGCGGCCTCCTGCCCCTCGGCGGGGACGTACAGGGACAGCTGTCCCTGGCGCTGCAGCATGGTCGACTCACGGTCGAACGCGCGCACGTAGCTCATGTCGCGGTAGGCGCGAAGGTAGTCCTCCGTGGTGAGCAGCTCAAGCTGCTCCAGGAAGGGCTCGGCGGCCTTCGTCGGCTTCACCTCTCCCTCTGGAGTGAGGATCTGCACGGTCTCGTCGCCTGGAGTCACGTCGTGTGGCGCCTTCCTGCTGTTCCGATCTCGCATGCGGTTGCCCGAGATTTCGCCAGTCTAGTTCTCCACCCCATGGCCGTTCAGGAGAAATCCTCCAACAGTTCGGGCCGACCCTGCACGGCATCGACGACACGAGGCGGGCGAGCGCCCCAGCCGCTTCACCGCAGGATCGGGGAGAATGGGGGAATGCGAGCCATCTTGAGCATCCTCATCAACGCCGTGGCCCTCTGGGTCGTGACCCTCATCCTGCAAGCGCATGTCCAGGTCATCCCGTTCGAGGAGTCGACCTGGGGCGTCATCGGCACGCTCGCACTGTTCGGGCTGATCTGGGGCGTCGTGAACGCCGTGGTCGGCGGGGTCGTGCGTGTCGTCGCGTTCCCCCTCTACATCCTCACGCTCGGCCTCATCTCGTTCATCGTCAACGGCTTCCTGTTCTGGCTCGTCGGGGTCATCAGCGACAGCATCGGCTTCGGCATCGAGGTCTCCGGCTTCTGGTGGGCGGTGCTCGCAGCGCTCATCATGTCGGTGGTCACCGCGGTGCTCGGCGGCTGGGTGCGCGGTGCCGACTCGAAGCTCAAGAGCGATGAGCGTCGTCGTCGGGAAGCCTGATCGAGGCGTTCAGATCTTGATGTCGTCTGGCTTGAGGTTGCTCGTGATGGGCGCGAACTTCTCCTCGATGAGCCGATTCACCTCGTCGATGGCCTCGCCGGACTCCGGAAGCGGGTCGAGCCGGTCAACCGTGTAGAGCCTCGACTCGTCGAGCTCGAAGCCGTCGTAGACGTCGAGGAGGTCCGTGCGTGCGGCCTCGAGAGAAGGCAGCACGCTCGCGTCGGCGATGCCGGCGGTCTCGAGGTAGCGCGTCTGCGCGTGGGCGGCGAGAGGGTCGTCGCCGAACGGCGTCACCGCATCGGCATCGGCGAGCACGACCGTCGAATCCTCGCCGTCCGGGGCGAGCCCCTGCAGGCCGACGATCGGGTCTTCCCGGTGCTGGATCTCGATGATCGGGGCTCTGCTCCCGGGCGACGCATCATCGCCCCGACCATCAGCCTGCTGGTGCTGCAGCTGCGCCCTCAGGCGCTCGGCATCGATAGGACCCCCGATCGAGACGAGGCCCTTCGTGTCGAACCTCCCCAGCCCGGCGATCGACGCCGCGACGAGCGCACCCTGCGAGTAGCCGGCGAACACGACGGCGTCGCCCGGCTCGATGCCCGCCTCTGCCATCGCCGCGAGGACGGCGGACACCGACTGCGAGTCGATCCCCGCGTACGCCGCGAGGTTGCCGGCCAGGTCGAAGGGGTTTCCCGTCGTGCCGTACGACTGGTTCGAGGTGCCTGTGATCGCGACCTCGTAGAGCTGAGCTCCGGTCGCGTCGACGTAGCTCGTGACGCGAATCTGCGGCCCTCCGTCGGCCGAGGGCGGGATGGCGGCGACCAGCGACTGGAGTCCCGTGGGAGCCGCATCCCTGCCATCGAGCGGAGCGCTGGCGCTCCCCACCCTGAAGCGATCGCTCGGGGTCAGCCCCGCCACACCTGCCCCGGCGAGCGCCCACGACACGAGACTGCTGCCGTCGGCGCCGGGGACCGGCGGGAGGCCGAGCATCCCGAGCGCGAAGTCGTCGGCGTTCTCCACGGTGACGCGGATGAGCTCCTGCACCCGCGGGTCGCTCAGCGTCGGAGCCTCCCCCGCAAGAGCCGCGAGCGCCGCGATTCCAGCAGCCGGGCCGAGGAGCGCGACCGTCAGCGGCAGCGAGCGTCCGAGGAAGTTGGCGGCGCTTGCGCCCGCCGCTTGGACGACGGCCGCGGAGACCGCCTCGGCCCGCTCGTACAGCTCGGCGGCAAGCTGGATGCGCTCGCCCAGCGAGGACAGCTGGGTTTCGAGCGGCGCCCCTCCGAAGAACGCGACCTCGGCCTGCGCCGCCGCTGCAGCGAAAGTGAGGCCCGAGCCGCTCAGCCATACGGACGGCGGCATCCACTCCTGCCCGGCGAGGATCGTGCGGAGCGCTTCGAAGTCGACGGCGAAGAGCCCGGCGCGCACGGCGACGGCGCGGACATCGCTGGGTCCGACGACGACAAGCTCGCCGCTCATCGTGCCCCCAGTGCCTCGAGCTCGAGACCCAATGCCCCATGCGCTCGGCGGTACTCGGCCTCGGCGAGCCCTGCGGCGGTCGCGACGAGTCCGATCGCATCGGCGAGGAGCTCGGCCTCGATGGCAAGGCAGCGCTGCGCTGGCGAGCTCCACGCGTCGGAGACCGCGAGCAGCCTGAGGCCCGTGCAGATATCGGTGGTGCCCGAGCCGAAGGCGTGCAGGGCGCGAGCGTTGTCGAGGGCGATGACCTGCAGGGCTCGGATGATCTGCTCCCTCGCGGCATCGACGAAGGGCAGTGTCGGGCCGATCGTCGACGCTGCGATGGGTACGAAAGACGTGGTCTCTGGCATTCGCGGTGGTCCTCTCGTGCGTCGGAGACTCCGATCCTGCGGCGGCAGGGGAGGCGGCGACGCATGGACGCCCACGGGTGTGGAGGGACGCGCATCCACAGGCCGGATGCCTGCAGAGTGCGGCTTCGCTCCGACGGGCAGCGAAAGAGCGGGTGAACACGCACGCGAACCGGTGCTGAATGCGTGACAATGGGCGTCATGGCGAAAAACAGCAAGGACGCGGTCTTTCGCATCATCTTCGTCTGCACCGGCAACATCTGCCGCTCCCCGATGGCTGAGGTCATCTTCCGCGACATGGTCGAGCAGATCGGCCTCGGCAGCGCCGTGAGCATCAGCTCGGCGGGCACCGGCGAATGGCACGTGGGCGAGAAGGCGGACCCCCGCACCCAGTCCGCGCTCGAGCGGGCCGGGTTCACGGCCGAGAACCATCGCGCGAAGCAGTTCGAGGTCGACTGGTTCGACACGTTCGACCTGATCATCACCTTCGACCGCGGCCAGCGGCGCATCCTCAAGGCGTGGGCCTCCGACGACGAGCAGCGCTCGCTCGTGCAGCCCCTCCTCACCTTCCACCCGGCGCCCCCGGGCGGGATCACGGAAGTCCCAGACCCGTACTATGGCAACGATCAGCTCTTCGACCACGTGCGCGACATGATCACGAGCGCGTGCGAGGAGCTTCTTCGTCAGATCGAGCCGGTCGTCCGGGCAGCGCTGACGGCGCGCGCCGGATCGTCCTCGTCCCAAGGAGCACAATGAGCCCCCTCCCTCCCCAGATGCTGAGCCCCCTCGACTCGCGCTACCGCAAGAGCGTCGAAGGTCTCGGCGAGCACCTCTCCGAGGCCGCGCTGAACCGTGCCCGCGTGCACGTGGAGGTCGAGTGGCTGCTGTTCCTCACCGACCGTGAGATGTTCGGCTCCCACAAGATCGATGCAGACAAGGCCGCAGCACTGCGTGCCCTCGTCACCGACTTCGGTCAGAAGGACATCGACGAGCTGGCCGAGGTCGAGGCTCGCACCCGTCACGACGTGAAGGCCGTCGAGTACTACGTGCGCGCCCGCCTGGAGGAGCTCGGGCTGAGCGAGCTCGCCGAGCTCACCCACTTCGCCTGCACGAGCGAGGACATCAACAACCTCTCGTACGCGGTCACCATCCGCGACGCCGTCACCGACGTCTGGCTCCCCGCGGCCTCCGGTCTCGCGGACCGCATCGCGGAGCTCGCCGGCGAGCTGCGGGATGTGCCCCTGCTGTCGCTCACGCACGGCCAGCCGGCGACGCCCACCACGCTGGGCAAGGAGCTCGCCGTGTTCACGCACCGGCTGCGCCGCCAGCTGAAGCGCGTCGAAGCCACCGAGTACCTCGGGAAGTTCGCCGGCGCGACGGGCAACTTCGCCGCGCACCAGGCGGCGAGTGCCGACACCGACTGGGAGACGCTCGCCGACGAGTTCGTGAGCGGCCTCGGCCTCACCTGGAACCCGCTGACCACGCAGATCGAGTCGCACGACTGGCAGGCCGAGCTGTACGCCGACGTTTCGCGTTTCAACCGCATCCTGCACAACTTCTGCACCGACGTGTGGACCTACATCTCGCGCGGCGTCTTCCGTCAGATCCCGCAGGCCGGTTCGACGGGCTCCTCCACGATGCCGCACAAGATCAACCCGATCCGCTTCGAGAATGCGGAGGCGAACCTCGAGATCTCGAGCGCTCTCCTCGACTCGCTGGCCTCGACGCTCGTCACCTCGCGCCTGCAGCGCGACCTCACCGATTCGAGCGCGCAGCGCAACATCGGTGTCGCGTTCGGCCACTCGCTGCTCGCGCTCGACAACGTGACACGCGGACTGCGCGAGATCGCCGTCGACGAGGAGCTGCTGGCGAACGAGCTCGACGGCAACTGGGAGGTGCTCGGCGAGGCGATCCAGACCGTCATCCGAGCTGAGATCGTCGCTGGTCGTTCATCCATCGCCGACCCGTACGCCGTGCTGAAGGACCTGACGCGCGGCCGCCGCATCGGCAAGGCCGATCTCGTCGAGTTCGTGACGGGCCTCGACATCGGCCAGGAGGCGAAGGATTCGCTCCTCGCCCTCACGCCCGGCAGCTACACGGGCGCTTCGTCGCGTCTCGTCGACCACCTGAGCTGAGCGGGCGCGCAACGCCCGCTCGTTCTCCAGCTACTTGCTGGTCGGGGCCTCGTTCGACGTCGTCTCGTCGAGCGGGGCCTCTTCTGCATCTGCGGGGAGCGCGGATGCGGGTTCCTCGGTCGCCGCGGCCTGCTCCGGTGCGTCGGTGCGCTCTGAGGGCTTCGCTTCGGGTGCAGCCTCGTCGACGACGGGTGCCGTCTCGTCCGTGGCCGCCGCCTGCGTTGCCGCGCGGCTCTGCTCGCCTTCGTCGCTGCGGGAGACGCCCTGCTCTGCGTTCTCGAAGCGGTCGAGGTAGATCTCGTTCTCGGGGTTCGGCGAGTAGGAGAGCACGAGCATCGCGAGCACGAGGATCGAGACGATGAAGGCGACACCGGCGAAGATGATGCCGAGCAGGAAGTCCTGTGTCGTGAGCAGCAGGATGAGGAGCACGAAGCCCGCCATCACGGCGGAGATACCGAGCAGCTCGAAGGGCTTCATGAGCGCGCGGCGCTTGGGTTGTGTCACTGGGGAATCAGGCTTTCTTGGTGAGTTCTGGCTTGGCGGCCGGCGCATCCGCGAGGATGCCGCGGAGGGTGATCCCCTCGATGACCAGCAGCACGCCGAGCACTGCGAGGTAGGCGCCGACGTAGCCGACGGTCTGCACGGATGCGGTGAGGGTGCCCTCGACCTGCTCGATTCCGCCGTAGTCGACGCGGAGGTCTGGCGGGATGATCGCGACGAGAAGTCCGAGGAGCACGGTGACGGCGCCGGTGATGAGCACCTCGCGCGAGAAGAACTTGGTGGCACGGCCCACGCGGGCGCTGATGAGTTCGAGCGCTCCCGTGACGAGGGCCCAGGTGGCGACGGTCGCGATGAACGCGGCGGCGGTCGCGTGCTCGGTCTCTGCGGTGCCCATGAAGAGGGCGAAGCCTCCGGCGAGCGCCGAGACGACGGCACGCGCGAACGTGAGCGCGCGCGCCGGGTGGTCCTTGAAACCGACGGCCTCGAAGCCGATGAGCACGCCGGATGCGAGCGCGAACGCACCGAACGTGATGAACCCGAACGCCGCAGAGTGGTCTTGGGAGAAGGTGATGACGGCGGCGATGATGAGCGCGGGCACGGCGCGGGCGATCATCGACATCCACAGGCGTTCCGGGACTGCTGTAGGCCCCACTTGCATCGTCATCGTTCGCTCCTCACGATCTGCCGCCAGTCTACCCAGTCGGTACCGCACGGCTCCCCGGGGAGGGACGACGTCACCGTGTTGCAACCTGGCAGCCGCCAGGGCGCGTCATCCGCGCTCCGCTGCGACCTTGCTCAGCGCACGTCGAGAAGGCCCGCGCGGATGCCCCAGAGCACGACCTGCAGGCGGTCCCTCGACGCGGTCTTCTGGAGGAGCCCCGCGAGGTGATACTTCACCGTGGTGGGTTCGACGAACAGCTCACCGGCGATCTCCGCGTTGGACAGGCCGCGGGCGAGGAGCCGGAGGACGTCGAGTTCCCGCTCCGTCAGCTCGACCCCCGTCGGCGGGGCTGGCTGAGGCACGGGCCGCCGCCGTTCGGCGAATTCGTGGAGGATGCGCCTGGTGAGGCGCTGGTCGAGCGTCCCGTGCCCTGCGGCGACTGAGCGGACCGCGGCGAGCAGCGTCGCCTCATCCGCGCCCTTGAGGAGGAACCCGGCCGCCCCGGCCTCGAGCGCGGCGAACACGTCCGCGTCGACGTCGAAGGTGGTGAGGATGAGCACCGCAGCGTCGAGCGACGGTTCTGCAGCGATCATCCGGGTCGCTTCGATGCCATCGGTTCCCGGCATGCGGATGTCCATGCAGACAACGTCGGGGCTCAGCTCGCGAGCGAGCCGGACCGCCTCTGCACCGTCGGCGGCTTCGGCGACGACGTCGAAGTCGGGCTCCGCGCCGAGGATCACCGAGAGCCCGGCGCGCACGACCGCCTGGTCGTCGGCGATGAGGATCCGGATCATGAGATCTCCCTGTCTCGGTTCGCGCTCTGGCCCGTGCCGCGGATCGTGAGTGCATTCCGCCACCCGCCGTCGCTCGTCGGTCCTGTGCTCAGGGTCGCGCCCACGAGCTCGGCTCGTTCGGCCATGCCGGAGAGCCCGTACCCCGTCTGTGCGGGCGCGGGTGGCACGACTGCATCCGCTCCGGGCCCGGTTGGCGCGTTCGCGACGATGATCTCCACGCCGTCGTCACCGAACCGCACGCTGACGTCGCTTTGTGCTCCCCGGGCGTGACGTGCCGCGTTCGCCAATGACTCCTGCACCATGCGGTACGCAGCGGCCTCCGTCAGCGGGCCGAGCGGTCGAGGCGCACCGGTGACACGGAAGTCGACGACCTGACCACGCTCCCGCGCGGCATCGACGAGCGTCGCGATCCCCTCCAGGTTCGGGGTGGGGCTCGGGCGCTCAGGGCCGCCCGTGCGTTCGTCGTCGTCGTCGCTGCGCAGCAGTCCGACGGTGCGCCGGAGATCGACGAGCGTCGTGCGTGCGTCGTCCTGGATGCCCTGCATCATGGCTCTCGCCCGGTCAGGGTCGGAGCGGGTCAGGGTGGTTGCCGCCTGCGCGCTGACGATGATGCCCGACAGGTGGTGGCCGGCGATGTCGTGGAGTTCGCGTGCGAGGGCAGTGCGCTCTGCCCTGAGTTCGCCGCGGGCCCGTTCCGCCTGACGTTGCTCGGCCATGCGCGCCTGCTCTCGGAGCGCATCCGTCAAGCGTTCCCGACCGAGCACGTAGTCGGCGATGCCCGCGGGAAGGACGTAGAGGAGCAGGATGCGCAGGAGAAGCGTCGCGGTCAGGACGAGCGGCGCCTCGCGTGACCCGAGCAGCATCGCGACGCCACCGACCGTGGTCGTCGCGGCCGCCCCGACGCCGAGTGCGATGAGCGCCGTCCTGTGGGGCAGCTGCCGCACGACCCGGTACGACGCGATGCCCACGGCGAGCGCGCCGATGCCGAGCTCCCCGGCCGTCGTGCCGAGGATCGCGAGATCGATGCCGACGATCGCCGCGAACACGGGCAGCGGGCGGAAGCGGCTCGGCCACAGCAGCAGCGCCTGGACGGCGATGAGGCTTGCCAGCACCAGCGGCGACCCGGTTCCGGGGACCGACGCGAAGAGGGCGCGATCCCAGGTGCCGATCGCAAGGAATCCGGCGGCACCCGCCAGCACGAGGAGACTGGGCGTCGCAGACCAGAGGGCGACCATCACGGCCGAGTTCCGCGGCGATGAGCGCATGACCCGATTCAACCACGCCGGGTGGTGGCCCCTGACGAGGCCGCCGCCCGGCGCGAACTCGTCATCTGCTACTGCCCGCACAGCGTCTCGTCGAGGGCATCGATGACCATGCGGTACTGCGCGAGAAGCTGTTCGTTGTCGTCGGGCGACACGACCGCCCAGGGCAGTGCGGTGACGGCGATCGTCACGGCGGTGCCGTCCGGGCCGATGGCGTTGCGAGTCTGGGTTCCGGGGATGTCTCCCCCGTGCCCCCAGGCGACTCCGCCGCAGGACAGCGGGTAGCGCTGCAGGCCGAGGCCGTACGCGGCCCCAGGGGTCAGCTCATCCCCGGCGGGGACGGTCGTCTGCATCTCCGCGAGCGCCGCCGCGCTCAAGATTCGGCCGTCGAGGAGGGCGCGCATGAAGGTGTTGAGCTCGGACGGCGTGGATACGAGAGCGCCGGCGGCCCAGCCGAACGCGGGGTCCAGCTCGGAGATGTCCCGGAGGTCGCCGGCCGTCTCAGCGTGGTACCCGCGGGGGTGCTCGCCGCGCAGTTGCCGTTCGCCTGGCGCGGGCAGGTAGGTGTGCTCGAGGCCGAGCGGCGCGACGATGCGCTCGTCGATCTGGGTGGCGAGTGCCCGTTTCGTGACGGCCTCGATCATGAGTCCGAGCACGAGGTAGTTGGTGTTGCTGTATCCCCACCGCTCCCCTGGGGCGAACGCCGCGGGCCGCTCGAACGCGACATCGAGCATGGCCCGGGGAGAGATGTACGTCTCCTGCGCGCCGAACGCGTCCGCCGCGATCTTGTCCGCGTACTCGGGCAGGCCAGCGGTGTGCTGGAGAAGCTGGCGCACGGAGATCTTCGTGCCGTCGACTCCGTCCCCCGTGATGAGACCGGGCAGGTACGTGTCGATCGGCTCGTCGAGGGCGAGCTGCCCCTCATCGGCAAGCTGGAGGACAATCGTCGAGACGAACATCTTCGTGTTGCTGCCGATGCGCACCTCCCCGTCCACGGGGGGTGCGTCCCCCGTGGCGATGTCCCCCTGTCCGAGAGCGAGGTTCGAGGTCCTGCCCTCGCTGTCGGTGACGGATGCGAGCACGCCGGGGTATCCCGCGTCGACGAGCGCCTGCATGGTCGCCTCATGCGGGTCCGGGCTGGCGTCGGCGTTGGCCGCGTTCGACCATGCACCGACGCCGATCGCGCCGGCGGCGAGCACGCCGGCAGCGGCGATCACTGCGGTCGCCTTCCTGGGCTTGCCGCTTCGAACGTTCGTTGCTGGATCGGTGGGGTGTACGGCTGCGGTTCGTTGCGTTTCCATGCATCCAGCGTGACGAAACGCGCCGCTTGGCACCCCATCCTTGCGAACAGTCGCGCCTGCCCACGCGGCCAGTCAGCGACCTTCGGGGCTCCGGGCAGCGCGACCGTCAGGTCGAGGACAGATCAGGTGCAGGGACCGGAGCTGGATGACCGCTTGCGGCCAGAATCTCGTCGACGAAGCCCTGGGCGGTGGTCGCCACGATCTGGAAGTGGTCGCGCTCCGCGGTGGTGCTCTCCGGGCGCTCGACCTTGTCGAGGGCCGCGTCGGCGTACTCCTGGAGTGCGTTGATGAGGACGGAGTGGCGATCTTCGTCGGTCAGGTCGAGAGTCACGAGATGCGGAGTCTGCTCAGTCATCACGGCAGTGTCTCACTCTCTCCCGACTCCAATATGTGCCCCTCGACACCCCCGCGACGCTCCGTGGCGGCGCACATCCGCCGCTCATCGAGTGGAGAAGGCCTCGAGCGGGCGAGCCCATCGCTGCCCGACGACGTCCCGTTCGAATCGCGGGTCGAGCTCCTGAGAGAGCAGGGAGAAGCCGGCGCTCTGGAGGAAGCCAGCGGCCGCAGTGAACTCCCGGGCACTCCAGACCTCGACACTTGGCGCGTTTCGTCTCCGGGCGAAGTCGATGCCAGTCTCGACGAGTGCCCGGCCGATGCCGCGGCGCTGCGCGTCGGGTGTGACGATCAGCAGCCGCAAGAGGGCGGCCTCGCCGTCCTCCCCGGGCATGCAGAAGATGCACCCCACGCGTCTTCCGTCGAGCTCGGCGATCCACGCCCCTTCACGCTCGCGTTCCTTGCCGGCGGCATAGCCCCCGATGGCGTGCGCGACGAGACGCTCGTAGGTGCGGCCATCCTCGAAGGAGTCCGAGAAGACCTTGTGGGTGAGCAGTACCCAGGCGAGGTCCCCGGGCTGGTCGAGCTGGCGAATCGAGTGCTGAGGAGCGGACGGTGCTTCAGGAGAGGTCATGACAGCTTCCTTCGAGCGAGAAGAAGTGGACGGACTCCGGTCAGTGCGTACATTTCCACGTTAGCGTCGACGAGGCCAGGAACGAAGTGCTCAGCAGTGCAGGCCCGGGCCGCCGTAGAGCTGAGCGGCGTCTGGAGCGGGTCCGAACATGCGACAAGGCTAGTAGTCGGGCTTCTGAGCACAACTGCGAGCGCGCACCACCCTCATGACGCGCCAGGGGTCACTCGACGCGTGCCAGCTTCGAGACCGATCGAACCGTCGCGGCCAGGATCGCCTGCCGCGCACGCCCCTGCGGGAGACGAGGCGCGCACTGCCAGATGGTCAACCAGGCGTCGGTGGTGGCTTCTTCTGCTCGATCTTCCCGATTGAGAAGCCTGAGCGCCAGCGCGAACATCGTCGGGCTCAGGGCGTCGTAGAGACGAGACAGCGCTGCACGGTCTCCGGATCCCACGAGCACGAGGTCGGCATTCAGCGTCTCGTCGCCTGACTCCGATCCCCCATCGGCACGTGGCCGCTCCGCCACGATCGTGCTCATCGCGCGCCGCCTCGCATCGGGCCACAGCTCGACGCGCACCGACCTGAGTTCGACATGGTGACCCTCTCTCTGCGAGGGGGTCGGAGCTGGCCGCTCTCCCTCGAGCCCTGCAAATATTTATCTAGTTAACCTAGCTAAATGAGAAGCGGGGTGTCCGCGAGTTTGCTGAGACCGTGACGCGCCGCCTGCCACGACCAGCCGCAGTTCAACCCCTGGTTGGCATCCGCCAGCACCCCTCGTCCGTAGCGTCGTGAGCACGAGACAACCGCTATGACGAGGAGCGCGACGAGATGACGATCGAAGTTGAGGCCCTGACCAAGACCTACAAGGGAAAGCACGCGGTGCGGGACGTGAGCTTCACGGTCCAGCCGGGCAAGGTCACGGGGTTCCTTGGGCCGAATGGAGCAGGCAAGTCCACGACCATGCGCTCGATCGTCGGCCTCGACCACCCCACCTCCGGACGTGCGCTCATCGACGGCACCGAATACCGAGCCTTCGCGGCACCGCTGCGCGAGGTCGGTGCCCTGCTCGACGCGAAGGCGGCGCACAAGTCGCGCACGGCACTGAACTACCTTGACTCGATCGCCGCGACGCACCGGATTCCTCACTCGCGCGTCAACGAGGTCCTCGAGGCAACCGGCCTCAGCGCAGTTGCCCGCAAGAAGGTCGGCGGATTCTCCCTCGGCATGGGGCAGCGTCTCGGCATTGCCGCCGCCCTGCTGGGCGACCCCGCCACGCTCATCCTCGACGAGCCGGTCAACGGCCTGGACCCCGAGGGCGTGACCTGGGTTCGCGAGCTCCTCGCTCGGCTGGCGGCCGAGGGAAGAACGGTCTTCCTCTCATCGCACCTGCTGAGCGAGCTGGCACTCATCGCGGACCACGTCATCATCATCGGCCGCGGCGAGATCATCGCGGACTCGCCGCTCAGCGCACTCACCGAGCAGAACGGCCTCCGCGTGCGCGTTCGCACGCCGGATGCGCGCACGCTCACTCGCCGAATGACGAGCGCTGGGGTGCGGATCATCTCGAGCGAGCCCGACCTCCTCGAAGTGGAAGGCCTCACGGCCGAGCAGATCGCCCGCGCCGCCCACGAGACGGGGGTGCTCATCACCGAGCTGACACCTCTGCGGCAGACCCTCGAAGAGGCCTACAACCACCTCACGCGCGACTCCGTCGAGTACGCCTCGGCCTGATCACGCTTGCTCCACGAAAGGACCATCCCCATGGGCACCACCACCGCTACCACCCCTGCCCGCATCGTGCGCCGGTTCCCCGTGCGGAACGTCAGCCTGGGTGGCGCAGTCCGCTCCGAATGGATCAAGTTTCGCGGGCTGGCCTCGAACAACGTCCTCGCAGGGTTCACGTTCCTCCTCCTGGTCGCCAACGGAATCGCGATGCCCTGGGCGTATGTCTTCCGCGACCGCGGCTCACCCCGGGCGAACTACGACGCGTACCCCGAGATGATCGTCGACAAGACCGGTTACGTCGGCATCGTCCTCGCCGTGCTCGCGGTGCTGATGGTCACGAACGAGTATCGCTCCGGGCAGATCAGCACCACGCTGCTCTCGGTTCCGCGCCGGACACCGGCACTGCTCGCGAAGGCGGCGATCATCGCGAGCGTCGCCTTCGCCATCGGCGTCGTCAGCTCGGCGATCGGGTTCGCGCTCGCACCGCCCATCCTCGCCGGCGGTGGGTACAGCTACGTCCTCGAGACACCAGTCCTGCTCCGGCTGGTCGCTGGCTCAGGCCTCTACCTCGCGGCCATCAGCGTCATCGGCATCGCGCTCGGTGCGATCATCCGCAACGTCATCGCCGCAGTCCTCGCGACGATCGTGTTCCTCATCATCGTGCCCGTGATCCCGCAGATGTTCTCCGAGTACGGCACTGAGATCATGCGCTTCTTCCCGATCCAAGCCGGCTCACTCCTCCTGGCGCCCGCTGGCACCGACCCGATGGGTCCGTGGGTCGGCTCTGCCATCCTGCTGCTCTGGACACTGGGGCTGTTCGTGAGCGCAGCCCTGGTGCTCAAGCGCCGCGACGCCTGAGCACCAGGGCGGGCTGAAAGGGAGAATGAGAGCAGAGCTCGGGAGGGAGGTCGGGGTATGAGTGCTCGCTCATCGCCGCCGGGGGTGGATGCCGCGGAGGTCGATCGCGTCCTCAGCACGCGGCTCCTGCTCTGGTTCAGTGCTCACCCCAGGACGGTCGACGGGATCGTCGCCCTCCTATGCCTGGGCGCCCAGATGCTCGCCATCGTGCTCCCAGGTGCACAGAATCGCTCCGCAGGTCTGCTCCTCGTGCCGCTCGCCTGCGGCCTGCTGCTGTGGCGGCGACGCACTCCCCGGACCATCCTGGTGGCAGTCGCCCTGGTGAGCACGGCGGGCATCCTCCTCCCCACCCCGGTCGCGCTCCTCGGACTGCCCGCCGCAGTCGCGCTGCACACCCTGGCCTCGTTGACTCCCGTCACGACCGCGCTCCTGGGGTACGCCGTCGTGGTGGGGTTGCCCGCGGCGGGCATGCTCGTGCTCTTCCTCACGACGGGTGTCCCCCGTGCGCCGTCACTCCTCGACCCTCTGGCACTCATCGCCCTCGCTCTCGGTGTCGCCGTCCGCAGCGCAGCGCGGCGCCGAGAGGCGCTGACGGAGTTGATGAACCAACGGCTCAGCACGGCGCGGGTCGTGGAGCGGCAGCGTATCTCGGCAGAGATGCACGACATCGTCGCTCACTCGCTCTCGACGATGATCGCCCTCGGCGACGGTGCCTCGAAGGGCTGGGAGACGCACCCGGAGCGGTCAGCCCTCGCGCTCGGGAGACTCGGCGACGTCGGAAGAAGCGCCCTTGCCGACATGAACAGAGTCCTCCAGGTGCTTCGCGAGGAGGACGTGGTCTTGGACAAGAGCCTCCATCGCTCGGGACACAACGCCCCCGAGCTGGAGGAGGTGGTCGAGGCCTTTCGCGGCACCGGCATGCCCGTCACGCTCATCCGCACCGGCGAGGCGATGCCCGAGAACCCGGCTCTGTCGACGACGGTGTACCGGATCGTCCAGGAGTCGCTCACCAACGCGCTTCGATACGCGACAGGAGCCACGCGAGTCGAGGTCAGCATCGACGTCGCAGGTGACACGGTCACGGTGCAGGTCACCGACGACGGTCGCGCCGGCACGCACGCGAGCCAGGCCCGGAGTCAGGGGACCGGCCGTGGTCTGCTCGGCGTAGCCGAGCGCGCCGCGAGCTACGGCGGCATGAGTACAGCTGGCCCACGCCCGGGCGGCGGCTGGATGACAAGCGCCACCCTGCTGATCGACGGGGCAACCCGAACATGACCGTATCCAGTTCGCCGAAGATCAGAGTCCTGCTGGTCGACGACCAGGAGCTCGTTCGGGTGGGCACGGCACTGACCCTGGACACCGCCGACGATATCGAGGTCGTCGGAGACGCCGGCACGGGCGAGGAAGCGATCCGTCGCACCCGGGAGCTGAAGCCAGACATCGTCGTGATGGATGTGCGGATGCCAGGCATCGGGGGTATCGAGGCGACCAGGATCATCACGACCGCGTACCCCGCCACGAGGGTGCTTGTCCTCACCACGTTCGACATCGACGAATACGCCTTCGGCGGCCTGGACGCTGGGGCTAGCGCCTTCCTCCTCAAGAGCACTCCGCCAGACCGGCTCCGCGAGGCAGTGAGGACAGTCCATTCAGGCGACGCCGTGGTCGAACCCAGAATCACGAGACACCTGATCGACCACTACGCCGCCGGCGGATCGCCGCTTGGGCGCTCGAGGGGTCCCGAGAGTGCCGACCCGCTCGACCAGCTCAGCCCGCGCGAGCGCGACGTGTTCGGGTGCATCGTCGCAGGGCTCTCCAACAGCGAGATCTGCGAGACACTCCACCTCTCCCCCGCCACGGTGAAGACGCACGTGAACCGCATCTTCGCCAAGCTGCACCTGCGCGACCGGGTCCATGCGGTGATCCTGGGGCACGAACTCCGCGGGCGTTAGCGGGCGCCGGAGCGATGGCGACCGCTCGGACTCTTCTGGTCGCTGAGCCCGACACAGAGGGGGCACCGGCCCATATGCGCACGCTTCTGTCCAAATTGCGCAGCTGACGATGGGTCGATCCTGCGTTCACTTACACCTGCGTATCTTGGTTTGCTGTCTCGGTCCAGAGTGATCGGCAGTCGGGGGACCACCGACGCCTGGACCCGCCGGTGGAGCTTTCCACAGGTCGACACACGGTGACGCTCTGGGGTGATTCAAGAGCGGCTCCGTTTTCCACGGACGGGATCCACCGGTTCCGCTCCGAGATCGACGAGACGTCGATTTCAACAACCCTGCGACTGAGAGGCACGAAACACATGAATGAGAGAAACCTGGATCCCGCCAGAAGAACCCTGCTCCAAGGAGCCGCTTGGACGGCGCCGATCCTTGCTTCCGCTGTGGCCGTCCCGTACGCCGCAGCATCGACATGCGCGACGACGACCAGGACCTTCGACACTCCGGGCTTGGCGACCACCTTCACGGTTCCAGCAGGCGCGAAGTATGTGGACTTCGAGGTCCGAGGCGCTGGCGGAGGTGCAGGCCAGAATGTTCGCCTAGGGGAGGGTGCCAAGTCCACCGGACGCATCGCACTGCCCGCAAACGCCTCGGCTGCGCAGCGCACGTTCGGGATCGTGGTCGGGCAAGGCGGCGAGGTGAAGAGAGACGGGACGACCGCGTTCGGAGGTGCCGGCTACGGGAAGGGTGGGGCCTCCACGCCCGGCCGTCGGGACTACATCGACGACATCCCGACAGGCGGAGGCGGAGGCGGCAGTGCTCTGCTCGTCGGAGGTGCCCCCCTGATCGTTTCAGGCGGAGGCGGAGGGTCCGCCGTCCGTCATACCGTGGGCGGATCCACGAAGCAGGTCACCGTGTACACCGCACCGGACCAGCTGACCGGGTTCAGCTTCGGCACAGCGAGCGGCGGCGGCGGCAATCCGAACGGGCGCGTGGGAGCGATCGGCGGGGCAAACTCCGATGGCACCGGCCTCGCGGTCAATCCTGCCCTCGCGGGAAACGGCCAGGACGGCGGCCGCCGAGGCGGCGTCAATCACTACGTGGTCGACAACGGCAACTGGGGCCCCGTCACCCGTGTTGAGGGATCCGACGGCCAGAGTTTCGGGTACGGGTCCAACGGCGGCGGAAACGGCGGAGACGGAGCCCGGCGCCTCAGCAACGGTCGGCAGTTCGCCGCCTGCGCTGGTGGCGGAGGCGGCGGGTACGCAGGTGGAGGCGGCGGCGGCATGGCCGGAGCAGTCTTCGGGAGGGACAATTTGCTCTCCATCTCCACGGGATCCGGAGCCGCCGGCTCCACATTCCGAGCGTCGGACTCAGAGGCAGCTTCGCTCGGATACCCGATCAGCGACTACAACCGCACCGCGTCAGGGTTGGGCCCGAACTACGATCGCGGACATGAGGGCCTGATCTCCCTCAGCTGGTGCGCCTAGTTGTACTCGGCCGTGACGTTGATGACGCTTCGGGTCTTGTGACGTGACGAGGCCTCCTGGCTCGATGGAGCTGCCTAGTTCTGCCATCGCCGGGGGGCCTCTATGTCCCACGCTAATGCCCGTCTCACGGTTCACGGTCGGCGGTTGCTGGTCGAGCGGATCGTGTTCGACCGTCGTCCGGCGTCTCAGGTCGCGCGTGAGCTCGGGGTGTCGTGGCAGTGCGCGCATCGCTCCACCACGAAACGCTACGAGCGCCCGAACCCCGGGGACCTGCTCCACATCGACGTGAAGAAGCTCGGGCGTATCCCGGACGGCGGGGGCTGGCCTACGCAGAGATCCACACTGACGAGCAGGGCACCACCGCGGCCGGGTCCTTTACCCGGGCGGCGGTCTCTTTCGCGGAGCACGGCATCACGAGCATCCATCGGGTGATCTCGGACAACGCGTTCGCTTACCGTCGATCGCTCGCGTTCCGCGAAGCGGTCGAGCAGCGCGGAGCGACGCAGAAGTTCATCAAGCCCCACCTGCCCCAGGCAGAACGGGAGAATCGAGCGCTTCAATCGGACCCTCGCGAACGAATGGGCGTATCGCCAGCCCTTCGCGAGCAACACGGCCCGACACGACGCTCTTGCGCCGAACAGCGACCCGCTCAGCCAGCTCAGCCCACGCGAGCGCGACGTGTTCGGGTGCATGGTCACCGGACTCTCCAACAGCGAGATCTGCGAGACACTCCACCTCTCCCCCACCACTGTGAAGACGCACATGAACCGCATCTTCGCCAAGCTGCACCTGCGCGACAGGGTCCACGCGGTGATCCCGAGGCACGAACTCCGCGGGCAGTAGCGGGCGCCGGAGCGATAGCGACCGCTCGGACTCTTCTGGACGCTGAGCCCGACGAAGAGGGGCACGACCTATATGCGCACACTTCGGACCAAATCGCGCAGTCGACAAAGCGCCGAACACCGATTCACTTCTTCCCACATACCTTGGTGACGTTGTCCCGGTCCAGAGTGATCGGCAGTCGGGGGACCTCCGACGCCTGGACCCGCCAGTGGGGCTTTCCACAGGTCGACACACGGTGACGCTCTGGGGTGATTCAAGGGCGGCTCCGTTTTCCACGGACGGGATCCACCGGTTCCGCTCCGAGATCGACGAGACGTCGATTTCAACAACCCTGCGACTGAGAGGCACGAAACACATG
>NZ_PSYC01000058.1:0-19931 GCF_002931515.1 Pseudoclavibacter sp. RFBG4
CCGTATTTGCTTCCGGTGCCGCCCGTGCCACCGTTCGAGGTGGTCGACGATCCGCCTCCACCGCCGCCGACGCCGGGGCCGATGGTGGGGATGGCGTCCGCGCCGTTACCGCCTCCTGCGGCGCCGGCCGCCGCGGATGGGTTCACGCCGATGTTGTTGTTCACGCCGCCCGCTGCGCCTGCGAACGGGGTGGTGCTGTTCGCTGCGAGGCCACCGCCTCCGCCGCCACCGACTGCCGACCCGCCCCACCAGTTGCTCGCCTGCGGGGTCGCAGGAGCTGCGCCGCCCGCGCCGCCGACGCCGCCGCCGAAGACGCCGACCGAGTTGGACCATCCCCACTCGCCGCGCCCGGAGATGCCGCCAGCGGCATTCGTGCCGCCGCCGCCACCGAAGCCGGGGTTCACGGCGAGCATGAGGCCCGCGCCAGCGGAGATCTGCGAGACGCCGCCCGTGCCGCCCGTGTTGCCGTTGGAGCTGGGGGACGTCTGCGGGGCCGCCCCGGCCCCGCCCTTGCCGACACGGATCGTCAACGCGTTCGGGACGAGGGCGGCGGGGAAGCTCTGGTCGAGGTATGAGCCAGCCCCACCGCCACCGCCGCCGCCTGCAAGCGACGTGAGCGCCTGCACGGCTCCCGAGCCGCCACCGCCACCCGGGCCGTAGGCGTAGAAGTGGACCATCTTCGCGCCCGCGGGCTTCGTCCAGGTGTACGTCGTCGAAGATCCCGCTGCCCCAGTCGGGAGGTACGTCTGCACGTCGACCGTGCCGGCCTTCCCGGCGAGCGCCGAGCCGAGGCCGTCGACGTCCCCGATGGCGTGCTGGTGGACCAGCGGTGCGCGCAGCGCGATCGCCGCGGCCTGCAAGGTGCTCACCGGCTTCGCCATGTCTCGGGTGTTGTCGACGTTCGCGAGACCGACGAGTGCCGCGCTGAGACCGACGAGCGTTGCGGCGTCGTGCGTGTGCCCGAGCGGCGATTTCCCCGCGAGGCCCGTAGCCAACTGGTCCAGAGCTTCGGTCAGCTCGTCGACGTCGGTGATGCCGAGCTCGTCGAGTCGCTCCGCGATCACCCGGTCACCCTCGGTGGCGAGGTCGCGAGACTCGAGCGCGTAGACGACGAGCTCGGCGACCTGCTCGAGCGCGTAGAGCTTCGCGGCCGCGAGCGTCTCTGCGTCCCACTCGCGAACCGTGCTCTCGGGGACACCGCCGCGAGGCGGCGCCGTCACTTCCCCCTCGATCCTGTCTCCGTCCAAGAGCTCCCCCTCGATCATGCGACCACCCCCTGACGCCACGTGATGACGCCGCACGCGATCGCTTCGGCGACGCCTTCCGGGCTCTCGCCCTTGACATCCCACTCCCATTCGCGTTCGCCGCGGAAGTCAGCGAATGCCGCGGCCGAGGGGGCGGTCAGCGAGAAGACGCCGGACGCCTTCTGCGACTCGTCGACGGCGAGAGGGACGACCGAGCCACCGTGTTTCGCGGCGGCCCGGAAGTTCGTCCACCCCGTGAAGTCCTTCCCCGCTTGCCCCTCGCGGAGCCGGAACGACCGGCTCCACGAGTTCGAGCCGTACGCATCCCAGCAGTGACCGAAGTCGTACGGGAGACCGTTCACGTCCGCCTCCTACGCCGCCGCGAATGCGAGGTTGTCGATCGCGACGTCGGTCTGCGCGAAGCTCATCCCGTGCTTTGTCTCGTTCACGAAGTGCGGGGTCGACGCGCTCATGATCTCGGTGCCGTTGACGATCACCTTGATCGACGGGCCGTCCATGACGATCGCGATCGTGTCTCCGTTGTTGGACGTGACGGACGACGTCGCAAGGTTGGCCTGTGCGACCGTCGTCGACACGAGCTGCAGCGTGTAGGTCGGGCCGGCAGCGCTGAGTCGAAGCGCGAGGCGGATGAGGTTGTTCGCGTCCTTCGCGCGGACGGCGAGGCCGCCCTGCCTGTTGCCGACAACCGCGGCCGTTGCCGTGAGCGTGCCGTTCGACTCGTAGCACTCGAGCACCTGGTAGACGAACCCGCCGACCGACGTCGCCTGCGCTCGGTTCGACACCACCCGGACGACGCCCGGGCTTGTCGGCACAGCGTCGAGCTGGATGTAGGGCTTGAGCCCGACCGGCGTGAAGCCGAGCGGGCCGTCCGACCGGTTGAAGTTGTCGGCGAATCCGACCGTGGGAACGTTCGGGTTGGTGGGGTTGCCCTGCACGCGGAAGATCGGCATCTCAGGCTCCAATCGCTTGAGTCGGTGAGGACGGCGCCGAGGTCGTGGCGCCGTTCGTGGTGGAGACACGCACCCAGGGCGTCGCGCCAGCGGCGGCCGCTTCCCGGGTCAGGTCCAGAGGGACCGAGCCCGCGGGGATCGTCGACCATGCGACACCGTCTCCGGACTGCTCGACGACGTACGCCGTCACGCGGCAGAAGGCAGGCGACCACGTCACCCGCAACTGCCCCCCGGCGACCGTGGCGCGCACACTGAGGGGCGGCACAGGGGTCGAGGTGGTGATGTTGACGACGGCGCGCTTCCAGGCTTCGTACATGGCCTTGCCGAGCGCGACGACGCCGCCCCGCGAGTAGTGCACGATGTCGGTCACGCTGCCAGAGCCGCCGCCGTTGGGGATGCCGTCCGCGTATCCGGTGCGGGTGAGGCGGGACTGTGCGCCGATGTGAGCGGCCCGCACGTTCGCTCGGTTTGGGCTCGCCTTGATGTACTCGGGGACGATGCCGCCGAGCGTGACCGTCATGTCGGGTCGCCCCAGGTGCGTGCGAACGCCGGCCACGAGCTCGTCGAACGCGGCCGCGTAGGCGGCTTCCGTGTTGTCCGCTTCGCCCTGGTGCCAGAGGAAGCGGATCTCGTCGGGCGATCGCAGCGAGGTTGTCGCCGTCGCGATCGCCTGGTCGAGCGCGTTCAGCATCCGCGGGTAGAGGCGCGGGTTCGCTCCCGCGTAGGAAACCCCCCAGTTCCCCGTCGCCGCATCGCCGATGAGGCCGGACCCACCGACCGCCGTGTTCACGATCAGGACGACCGTGCCGGGCGGCTCGTTCGCGACAATCTCACGCGCGAACACCGTCGCAGGCGAGAGACCGGCGCCGGTCATGGGCGTCGAGGACGAGAGCGGCACGGTGGCCGTCCTGATCGTCGTCGCCGCCCAATCCCACATGAGAATGCGGTCGTCGCGCGGGTCGAGCTCGGGGCCGATCGGCTGACCGCGACCGTCCGCGTTCGACTGCCCCGCGACCACGAGGAGCACGAGGCGAGGCACCGAGGCTGACGCGCCGGTTCCCGTGGGTCGGTATCCAGGGATGATCGTCTCGAGGGTGTCCGGGTTGACGTCGAAGACGATGTGATCGCCGACGCGGAACTGGATGCGCCCCGAGGGGGTGATGACCATGTTGCCGTGGTGCATGTTGCCGTCTGAGGTGACACGCCACAGCCTGGCACCGTTCTCGGACTCGGCGCCGATGGCGGTCGGGCTGCGGTCCTCGGGGATGCGCTTCGAGGTGTCGAGGACCTCGTTCACGGCGGAGCCAGCTTCGGTCTCGACCATGGCGATGATGGTCGGGCCCAGCTCTTCGTCCGCCTTGAGCGCCGCCCCGACCGCGGGCACGACTCGCTCGTCGGTGGCCTTAGCGAGCTGCGTCGCGTTGTTCCGCATGAGGTTCGCGGCTTCCGGGTCGCCGAGCCCGGCGAGCGCGCCGTGATCGACCCAGGTTGTTTCGTCGGTCATGAGCTCCTCGTTTTCAGTCGCGGGGGCGAGACGGAGTTGTCGATCCACGTGCCGCCGATGCCGACAGCGGTGCCGGGCGAGGACGGGCGCACAGCGACCGCGTTGCCCGGGCCTGGCATGTCGAGTAGGTCGACGAGATTGCCGCCCTCAGCGGGCACACGGAGCGGCCATGCGAGCTCCCCCCATCCCGAGGGGGCGTCGTCGATCCACTCGATCGACACGATCAGGTGACACTCGGGGCGCAGCGTGGTCGTCTGCGCGACCACCGCGACGCCGGCACCCGTGATCGGGTGGATGTCGGACCACTTCACGACGCGGCGACCGATGAGGATGCCGTCGACGCCGATCGCGGCCGGCACGGATGGCGTGAAGATGACGTTCGCGCGACGGGGCGTGGTCGGGTCGAGCCCGAAGTCCTTGAGCTTGAACGGGACGTTAGGCATCGGGCGCCTTGTCGGCGACCTTGATCGCGGCGACCTGATCGCGCAGCCACTCCTCGGTGAAGTCGACGGCCGCGATCGCCACGACGTGCGGGTTAGCCGGGCGCTGCACCCCGCCGTTCTCGACGTATCCCTCGATCTGGATCTTGTAGAGCAACGGCACGAAGGTCTTGCCCTTGGCCTTCGCTGACTGCACGCGGGCGTTCGCCTGCCTTGCCTTGGGCGTCTGCTTGCTAGTCACGGGTGGTCTCCTCTCGTGCGCGATCGCGCATGAACGTTCGGGGATTGAATGCGCGGCCGGCGACCAGCGTCAGGAAGCAAAGGTGCGGGGCGGGTGCGTTGCCGGTCTGCCCGACCGTGCCAATCGGCTGGCCGAGCTCGACGACTTGGTCGTGCTCGACGAGCACCGAGTCGAGGTGCAGATAGCGGGTCTGGAAAGCCTCGCTGTGACGGAGCCACACGGCGTTGCCTTCGCCCTCGTCGTCTTCGCCGTCGACGCGCAGAAGCGTGACGACGCCCGCTGCGGCCGCGCGAACGATCGCGCCGGCCGGGGCGTTCAGGTCGATGCCGTCGTGCTGCTCGAGATCCGACGCGGCCCCAGGCAGGCCCTCGGGCGCCCCGAGCGGCAGGCGCGGCCCGAACTCCCCGCGAGGGGGAACGATCACGTCGGCGGGATTGAACGGCCACTCGAACTTCACTAGGCGCTCCAAGGTTTCGTGATGACGGTGCGCGGGTTGACCGGCACCCCGTCGATGTGGGTCTCGAGGTGGAGGTGCGCGCCGGTCGAAGAGCCGGTGTTGCCGACCTTCCCGACGATCGCGCCCTTCGCGATGCCGTCACCCACCGAGTAGGCGGGCGCTGATTGCATGTGCGCGTAGAGCGTTCGCTTGTTGCCGGCGTGCTGGATCACCAGGTAGTTTCCGAAGCCGCCGCTGCCGACCGATCCGGTGCCGACCTCGTAGACCGTGCCGGACCCGGCAGCCTTGATGTCGGTGCCTTCGCTGATGCCAATGCCGAAGTCCATGCCCTTGTGGTCGGTTGAACCGATGCCACCGGGAGAGACGCGCGGGCCGAACTCGTCGGTGTTCTTCTCGGGATCGAACGGCCACTCGAGGTCACCCATAGGACCACCGACGTTCTGCGGGACGCCGACGAGAATGCCCTCGTCGCCGATCGCCATGACCCAGCGCCCATCAGGCGGGAGCGACGTCTGATCGAAGAGGTTCGTGATCCGGAGATTTCCGAACGAGGCGTTCGTGGACGACATGCCATTCGCACCCATCTCGGAGGAGTTGGAGCCAGCCGAGACGGTGATCTTGTTGCTCTCGATGCGGACGCCGCCTGCGACGATCGCGCCGTCCACCGTCAACGTCGCCTCCAGAGTCGCGGCGCCGGAAATCGTGACCGTGCCGCCGAGCTCGGTGTCACCCTCGGTCTTGAGCGATTGCTTCACCGTCAGCGATGCATTCACCGTCGTCTCGCCCGATATATCGAGCGCCCCTTCGATGGTCGTGTCTCCGCCGAGCTTCGTCTTCGCTGTGACGTCGAGAGTGTCGGTGATCTCGACAGGGCCGCCGAGCTTCACGCCACCCTCGGCAGTCTCGAAGGTGCCGGTCACCTTCGTTGCCCCCTCGATCTCGAAGGCGCCCGTGATTTTGGTCGGCCCGCTCAGCAGGTTTTCGCCGCTAAGCGTGTTCTTTCCGGCCGCGGTGAAGACGCCCTCGAAGTCGACCGTGCCGGAGGCGAAGAGCGATCCGGCGCCGTCAGGGCCACCGAAGATCGAGAGCGACCCGGTGACCTCGCCGACGCCGTCAAGGAACCAAACGCCCGTGATGCGCTCGGAGCCCTCGACGATCAGGCCCTCGTCGGATGCGACGCGGAAGGTACCCTCGGTGACTGAGGTGTCTCCGGCCGGATTCTGCGTGCCGTGGCGCTTGACGCGGCGCGCGAGCTCGAGCCCTGCGGGGGCCTTCTGGTCGAGGATCTTCGTCACTCGCGACCCCCTGCCTAGTCCTGCTGCTGGTAGTCGATCGACATGACGTGCTGCGACGAGGAGTTGTGGCCGACGCCGATGATGTACTGGTCGGCACGAGAGGGCGCGTTGCGCTCGTCTCCCGGGTCGTCGATCTCAACCGTCCATCCGGGCTTGATGTCGACGCCATAGACCGGAGATCCGCCGCTCGCAGAGACTTCGACCGGCGCGAGGATCGAGTTCTCGTACTGCCGGATCGGCCGACGCCGAGCGGCGAGTGTCGCCTCGGCGAGCTGGTTGAGGCGAACGAGATCTCGTTCGTTCTTGAACTCCTCCGTCGCGTCGATGTTCGGCATGCCGTCCTCGATCGACCACTCGGGCTTGTAGCTGCCGAAGCCGATCCGCATCGACTCATCCGAGCCGTTGCCGATGCCGAAGATGCCCGTGCCGACCTTCGCGCCGTTCTCCCGGAACTTGAGGTTCACGAGCGGATGCTCGTCGGCGCCGAGATGCACATCGAACGGGAGGCTCGGGAAGGTCGGGTTTCCGAACTTCGCCTGCCAGTAGAACCATCCGGTGGCTTCGTCCCACATGGGCTCGACGTAGATGTCGGGGCCGTCGATCGTGTCTTGGATCGCGGCGGTCGCCTCTTCGATCGAGGTGAACTTCCACTTCGCGTACCTCGCCGAGTCGGTGCCGAGCAACGCCGGGGGCAACCGGATCGGGAGGTTCCAGCGATTCGGGATGCCCTCGTATTCGGGGCGTCGGTAGCCGCGCTCCCAGATCTTCGTGAGCAGCCCAGCCTTCGAATAGCCGGAGACGTCGAAGTGTCCCTCGAGCATGTACGAGGCGACCATCGTGAAGAACCGGAGATCCCCGAGGTAGCGGAACTCGCGGTGCTGGACGACCGAGGTCTTGCTCGCCCGGTCCCAGTCCTCGCCGACGTGGATGCCGGCGTACTTCGCGATCTTGCGTCCACCGTTGATCGAGTACGAGATGACGGAGGTGCGGCGCACTTTGGCGAGCGCGTCATCCCACCCGGCCGGGCCGAGGTCGTAGGCGGGATCTCCGAGCCGGTAGGTGTGCGACCCGTCGCCCGCGCCGTTGAGCACCGTGCGCCAGTCCCACGCGGCCGGATGCATCGGCATCACCGGCTCACCCGTGAGGGTCGAGACGACGTCGTGGTGCCACTGAATGTCGACGGGGAACAACCGCACCCCCTCTACTGGTAGGTCGGCAGGAAGTACGGCGAGAACTCGCCCGTGCCGGCGTGCGGCTCGAGCGAAGCCATGACCTCACCGTTGGGCGGGACGTGCCACGCGCGGCCGGAGTGCTTCGCCTTGGAGACGATCAGGCCGTTGCGGCGCACGTACTCCGAGCGCATGTCGACCTCGTGCACCTGGCCCGCTGGCAGCGGCGCGGAGATCCGCAACGCCTCGGCCCCGCCGTGGAGGGTGTAGCCGGAGAGCATGTTCGTCTTCGCGCGCACCCGGATCGTTGGGGTCGCGTGCCACGTGCCGCGGTTGATGAGCAGCAGCGACTCGGACGAGTAGGGCAGACGGCCCGACTCCCCCTCGACCGCTTCGCCGAACCGGCGCGGGTCGCTCATGCGGAGCTGCAGCAGGAACCGCGCCGAGTCGTCGGTCGCGTTCTGCACCCAGTCGTCGTCGACGAGCTTCGCCATTCCCCAGAGGGTGCGGCCCATGCTCTCGACGACGATCCGGAAGTGCTTGCCGCCGTAGCCGATCGACACGAACCGATCGTTCAGCTCGGCAAGGCCGCGCGGCGAGTTCGCCACCGCGAGGCCGGAGAGGGCGATGTTCTTGCCGAGCAGCCGCGTCGGCAGCGAGAACTCCCCCGCCGTGCCGGGAAGCTCGACATCGTCGCCCTTGATCTCGGCGCGGGCGTCCCAGTTGGTGACGCCGTCGTTGTCGAGGAATAACCCGAGCGCGGAGCGCTGCCCGACTCGAGGGCGGTTGCGGAACTCCACACCCTCGAGCCGGGCGACGTGCTGCCTCACAGCACGCTCTCTTCGTGCAGCTTCTTCTTCTGCTCGTACCTGCGGATCACGGCTTCCCCTGTCTCGTCATCGCCCTTTTCGACGGTGATGTTCGTGACACTCGGGGGGCCGTCCGAGCCGCCCTGCGCTTCACGTGCGAGGCGGATCGTCTCGGCGAGGTGACGGTTCAGCAGCCCCTCGTCGACGACCGCCTCAGCCCGGCCCGCCTCGGCGAGCAGCGCGAGGGTGCCGCCCGGCTTCGGGAGGACCGTCGCGCCAGCCGCGAGCTCCGGGATCTTCGGCAGGTCGAGGCTCCACGTCTGGCCGCCGACGAGCGGCACCCAGTCGGGGATGGTGACCGAGAGCGAGTTGATGCCGTCGATCGCGCCGTTCACGAGACCAATGAGGCCGTTCAGCGGGCCGCGGGCCATGTCGGCGGCCGCGGCGAACGCGTTGCCGATGAATTCCGAGATCCCGCCGAAGATCGACGACACTGTGTCGCCGACCGTGGTGATCGCGCCGACGATGAATCCGACGACCGGCGAGATGACCGAGGCCCAGATCCAGGCGAATCCAGCGGCCAGGAATTGGAAGGCTGGCGAGATCGCGTTTTCCCACAGCCACGTGAAGATCGCGCCCCACATCTGGACGTACGCGACGATGTACCCGACGATCGGCATGATGATCGACTCGTAGATCCAGGTGAAGATCGCGCCGATCAGGGCGAGCGCGGGCGCGATGGCGACCTCGTACAGCCACGTCACGAGCGCAGCCCACAGGCCGATGTAAATCATGATTCCGGTTACGACCGGGAGGATGATCGACTCGTAGATCCACGTGAAGATCGCGCCGAGCGCGGTGAAGACTGGCGAGAGCACCGACTCCCAGAGCCAAGTCCAGCCGGTCGCGACCGCCGAGGTCACGTTCGCCCAGGCTTCCTGGAAGAACGTCGTCTGCGTGGCGACCCAGATGATCGCCGCGACGAGCGCGCCGATGCCGACGATGATCCAGGTGATCGGGTTCGCGAGCATGGCCGCGTTGGCGGCCCAGAGTGACGCCGCCCACGCGTACATGGCGCCGACGAGCACGACGCCGACGACGATCGCGATCGCGGCGATCGCGCCCTCGTTCTCCGTGAGCCACACCAGGGCAGGGGCGATGATGTCGCCCGCCGTGCCGGTGATCGTACGGAAGAGCGAGTCGAATGCCTGCGTCGCCCCAACCGCGTTCGCGACCGCGTTGTCTGCGGCCCCGCCGACCTCGCCCAGTCCGGTTGCGGCGCTGCTCGGGTCGAGCGCGAAGAGCGCCGAGCCGAGGTCTTCCGCCTGCGTGCCGAAGAGACCGACCGCTGCAGCGTTTCGCGCGACGGGGTCTTCGATGCCGGAGAGGGCGTCGATCGTGGTCTGGAAGGCGCCGGAGGCGGAGTCGCCACCGGCTGCGATCGCGGTCGCCATTTCGGCCGCGTCGAGACCGATCGCGGAGAAGGCGTCCGAGGTGGCCTCGGAGCCGTCGATCGAGCGGATCGAGAACTCCTTGACGGCGTCCGCGACGAGGTCGGCGTTGCGGGCTCCGCCCTCGAGGCCCTGGTTGAGCAGGCCGATCGCGGTCTGCCCGTCCAGGCCGAGCTTCTCGAACTGGCCGCCGTATTCGTTGAGGGTGTCGAGGAAATCGTCGCTCGAGTTGACTCCGGTCTGGAAGCCAGCGGCGATGAGATCCATGCCTTCGGTGACGTCGTCCGCGAGGCCGGTTTTCACCATCTGCCCCGCGGCGCGCATGACGCCGGTCACGTCCTGGTCGAACTCGGAGGCGAGCACCATCGCCTGGTTGCTGATGTCTTCGAGTGATCCGGTGTCGCCGAGGAGCTCGAGCTCCTTGCCGACTGAGGCGACCGCAGAGCCCACCTCGTCGAGGCTTTCGCCCCACCCATCCCGGTACAGGGCCGAGGCGGTTTCGGCCGCCTCCGCCGCGTAGGCGCCGTCTCCGAGCTGGTTCCGCATCGACCCCTGCAGGTCGAGGCCCGCGACGGCGTCGTTCCACGCTTCGACCAGGCCCATGCCGACGACGACTGTCGAGCCGATGCCGGCGAGCTGCCCGGCCATCGAGTCGCCGAAGTTCGCGCCTGCCTGGTCTCCGGCCTCGGTGGCGGCCTGCTGCACGGGTGCGCCCAGCTCCTCCGCGACGGACTCCTGGAGTCCGGACGTGGAGATGTTGAGCTGCACCCATGCGGTTGCAATAGCGGCACCAGCCACGGCGACCCCCTTAGATCTCGTTCGCCGCGGTGGGCGTGATGATTTGGGCGTCGCCCGACAGCCATTCGTCGGCCTCAGCGACCGACATGACCGTCGTGCCGAGCGTCGTCGTCTCTTCGCTCGAGACGCCGGGGCGCTTGATCGGCTTCGGCTTTGGTGCCGACTTCTTGCCGGCGCGCTGCCAGTTGCCAGCGGCGAGCGTGTCGGCCACGTGCGCGAGCAGTTGCTCGCTGAGATCCCAGCGGTGATCTGGGTTCATGACCTTGTAGAGGGCCGTGCTCGAGTCGAGCTGGCATCCGCCGATGAAGATGTCGAGCTGTCGCCAGGACAGGTCGTCGTCGCCCACGTCGCGGATGTCCAGCCCGACCCTGAGCAGGTCGTATTCGACGGCCTCGCCGTACTCCGCTAGGAAGTCTTGGAGGCCCCAGATTCCCCCAGGGTGGCCTTCTGGTGTCCCTCGACGATCGCGTTGAACATGCCCCAGGTGCCGCCGACCGCGAACCAGCGTTCGTACTGCTCGTCACCCATGAGGAGACGCGACGCCTCCTCGAAGTGCGCCTTGCGCGAGAGGGTCTGCACCTCGTCAGGCCACAGCGCGGGCGGGTCGACGATGATGACGCCGAGGTCGTTGCCCTCGCCGTCCTTGCCGAGTTCGACCTCGATCTGTGGCTTCTTGAGGCGGACCTCCGCCTGTGCGGCGGAGAAGTTGTAGGTCTTCTTGGGGCGAGCGTTGCTCGATGCTGCTGCCATGTGGGGAGTGCTCCTTCGGGTGATGTGGGTGAGTGGGTGAAGGTGAAGACCTGGCGGCCGGCGTCACCCAACGCCGACCGCCAGGGGTCTAGGCGAAGGTGTAGATCGAGTCCGCTGTCGGCGTGGATGCGCCGCCTGCGGCTCGGACCTGCACCTGTGTCGCGCCGTCGCCCGGGGGCGTGACGGCGACGATCTCGGTCGAGGAGATCGCGTTGAATGCGAGGGCCGGCACGCCCGCGAAAGTCACCGACGTCGGGGTGACGAACCCGGTGCCGACGATGCGAATCGCTTCGCCGCCCACGTCGGGCCCGGTCGCAGGGTCGAGATCGGTGATGGCGGGGGCCACGTACTCCACGTCGCCGCGGTAGATGTACGCCTTGACGCCGTGCTCGTCCTCGTACGCCTCGATCGTCATGTCGTAAGACACGGCATCTTCGCCGTACATCTGCTGGTCGCCGCGGGCGATGACCTGCGAGCGAGGGATGACGACCACCATGCGGCGGTTGCCGTCGCGCACGACGAGCACGCGCGTCTTGATCGGGAGCATGCCCGACTTGATCTGCTGCTCCGTGACCGTGGCGTCGTCGCCGTAGAACTCCTTTGCGGAGTTCTCGTTGTGCTCGACGAGCTTGTACTGATACGTGACCGCGTGCTCGGACTCGATGGTGCGCAGCACGTAGTTGCCCCACGCGGTGAGCTTGGTCGTCGACTGGTCGATCGTCTGCGTGACGCCGTCCGTCGAGATGTGCCCCAGCGGCCGGATGTTGGCCGCGATGAGATCCTGCGCGAGCGTCGACTTGATCGCCGCCCCGTGGCTCTGGGGGTAGGCCGCGGTCTCGGGGCCAGAGAAGACCCCGCCCACCACGCCAACGAATACGTTCCGAGCGTTTCCGTCGCTCATGTGTTGCCTCCTTGAGGGCATAGAAAAAGCCCCGACGGATGCCGGGGCGTGGATGGGTGAGGGGTCAGTCGAGGACGAGGGCGCGCATGGCGACCTCGACGGTCTGCGTCCACTTCTGGACGCCGTCAGGTGACGGGTTGTAGGCCGCTTCGCCGAACGAGTCGACGTCGTAGATCACCGTGCCGTCGTCGAGCACCGAGTGCGCGATCGAGCCGAGGTAGGCGACGACGAGGTCGATCAGGTTCGACGCCTCGGTGTTCGTTCCGGCCGCGGTCTCGATCGTGAACCAGGGGCGGACGATGACCAGCGAGGATGAGGCGCCGCCGCCGATCTTCGCGATACGCACGCACCGCCCTGCGGTGAGCGAGTCCGACACGGTGGCTTGGTCTCCGCGCTCGCGCAGGAAGGCCCGCACCTGGTCGATGAGGATCTTCTGTGCGGGTGGGGTGACGATGAGCTCGCCCATGCCTACGCGCCCGGCTTGTAGGGGCCGGCGATCGCGCGCGTCGCGACCGTGGGGTCGCGGGCGACGGCGATGCGGGCGCGGAGTGAGTTCGTCTTGATGTTGAGGCGGCCTCGGCGTCGGGCCTTGCGGGAGACGTCGACCACGATGTCGTCGCCGGAACCGTCGTCGGTCTTGTCGTCCGACGTGGCCTGGCCCATCTTCGCGTTGACGTTGGCTTGCATTCGCTTGCCGATTTCCTTGCCGATGCTCTTGAGCTCGCCGATCGCTTCGGGGCTCGTGCGCAGCGCGGCGACGGCGTCGTTGTGGATCTCGATCTTCACCTTGGCTCTACCCACGCTTGTGCCTCCGGACGCTGGCGAGCGCCTGGTTCAGGCGCCCTGTCGGGGAGCGCACCTGTTGGGCGTCTCCCTCGGCGATGTAGTCGCCGGGGAACCCGTCGACGGTGATGATGTCGCGGGCGAGGATGTCGGTGCCGAACGGGGCCGCGATCTTGTAGCCGGTGACGGTGAGGATCTGCCCGTCGTTGTCCGAGGTGGACTCGACCGGCTCGACCCAGCACCCCTCGATCGACTCAACCTCGGGGGTCGCGTCGTAGTCGGTTCGCGGTGTCCCCATGTCGTCGAGGACCGGGTAGCGCTTCCGGGTGATGGTGGTCTTCGCGAAGGATGAAGGCATGACCTACCTCGGGATTCGGTGCGCTTCGAGGAACGCGAGTTCGTGGGGGAGGAACATGAGGCCCGCGGCGGGGCCACCCGCGGATGCTCGGGAGTAGGAGACGGCTGCGGAGAGCGTCGACTCGTTGGTGACGCCGCCAGCCGGGGCGAGGGTGCCGCGGGAGATCGCGCCCTGCAGGGCCTGCACGATGCCGCCAGGGCACTTCGCGTAGCCGTGCGTGAGTGTCACTGACACCGCGCGGCGACGTCGCGGCCAGCGGCCCGTCAGGCGGTCGAGAGTGCCATGCGTGGCCCAGTCGTACCCGTCGACGTCGAGGTCTTCCTCGGCGTCGCGGAGGCGCACCGAGTCGACGTTGCCGATGTGCATCGTCGGGAGGAAGAGCTCCCCCGCGCCCGTGCCGTCGACCGTGATCGTCTCGGTCGCGGGGGTGGCGATGCGCCACCCGCAGAAGTCGCGCACCGTGTCGGTCGCGATGACCGCGATCGACAGGGCGAGAGGCTTCTCGAGAGGAGAGTTCGTGATGTCTTGGATCTCTTCGATCGGCACGAGCAGATCGAAGTCGGCGATGTCCGCCATGGGGTTCCTCTCGGGTGAAGCCGGGCGGGCACGGGCCGGAGCCCGTGCCCGCGTCGACTAGGCCGCGGCCTTCGTCTTGAGGATGTGGAGCGCCTTCGGGCGGTCCGGTGCGCCACCGACGCGCGCGCGGATCTTGAAGCCGATCAGGCCGTCTTCCGCGTAGAGCTCGACGAGGCGCTGTACCGTCATGCCCAGGCGGTCGAGGATCGTGTACCCGGCCTTGATGTCACCGAACGCCGCGATCTGCTTGTTCGCCGCGATGGCGTCGATGTCGCCCTGCGTGGCGATCGCGAACCCGTTGAAGGTGTTCGGTCGCCCCGCCTGGACGGACGGCTGCCAGAGGTACTGGCCGTTGCCGTCCTTCGCGACCGAGATGAGCGCCTCTGTCGAGGAGTTCATCAGGTACTGACCGTTGCGGCGGTAGACGTCCTTGACGTCGTAGGCGAGCATCTTGAGGTCGTCGAGCAGCGCGCCCCGAGCGTTGGCTCCGGATGTTGCCGAGTAGTCCGACGCACCGGAAGTGCGTGCGGCGATGCCGGTGCCGGCCGCGAAGATGCCGAGCGGCTGCTCGTCCCCGTGGCCGGTGCCCTTGATGAACGCCTTGTCCTCGGCCTCGCTGATCGCGCGAGCGAAGGTGTCGCGGATGAACGCCTCGAGGTTGACGTCCGTGTCGTCGAACTCGTCCTCGCCGATCTTGGCGAGACCGTAGAGATCCTCGACGTACACGTAGTCGTCGAACTTCGGGGTGAAGTCCGACTCTTCGATCGCGGGCTCGGCCTTCGTCTCGAGCTTGCCCCAGGCGACCGTCGCCTCGCCGATCGAGCGGCGACGCGTGCGGTTGCGCTCGATCGAGCGCACGTTCGCGAGGGGGCGGATGGTTGCGAGCGTCGGGAGATCCCGACGCAGCTCCGCCTCGAAGTCGTCAGGCACGAGCACCTGGCCGATCTGATCCTCGACGAGCGCGCGCTGCTCGCGGTTGAGGGCGCTCTGGCCGCGGCGAGCGAAGGTCAGGAACGCGGACCGTGCCTCGCTCGAGTTGAGGCCGGTCTGGTCGGGGCGATCCTGACCGCCGCCGCGGATCTCACGGGAGTTCTCAGCGTCTGCACGCTCGAGCACTTCCTGACGCTCGATGCGCTCGGTGAGGCTGCGAAAGTCCGACTCGCCGCGGTCGTACGACTCGCGCTCGGTGGCGTCGAGGTTGCGGTTCTCAGCCTCGGCGGTGGTGGTAATTGCTCGCATCGCCTCGACGGTGCGAGCGCGCTCCTGGCGGAGCTCAACAGAAGTAGCCATTGCTACGTCCTCTCTTTTGTGGTGAACCCGCACCGTCCGGGGCGGGGAGCTTGTTGGGGGTCAGAGCTTCGCGAGCATGTCGAGCTCGCGAATCGTGTGGAGGTCGCGGGCGAGCTCGCGCACCTGGGGTGCGGCGGGCTTGTCCCGTTCGAGGTGGGCCGCGGCGATCGAGCGCAGCTCGGCCGAGGTCTGCGGGTAGGCGGGGTAGGTGACCGCTGCGACGTCGCCGCCGTCGAAGTCGAACTCGCGCACGACGTGCAGCGATCCGTTCCACTCGTCGCGGGTGACCCAGAAGCCGAATGACATCTGCGTCAGGTCGCCGCGCTCGAGCAGCTCGGCGAGGTCGCGGGCATAGCTGACGTTCGCCATGTCCGCGTCGACGAGCACGCCCTCGCTGTCCTCGGTGAGCCGCAGCGTTCCCGAGGTGGTGCGCGCGAGGAGCTTGTTCGCGTCGTGGTTGAGCAGGAAGCGCACGTCGGGGTTGCTCTCGAGCGACCGCGAGGCGGCGCCGGGCTTGATGACTTCCTGCCACCCGCCGAGGTCGGCGGAGAGCTGGTCGTAGACGACGGCGCGTCCGGTGAAGTGGAGCCGCTGCTCCCCCTCGTTGGCGGCGCGGATCTGGATCTCCGAGAGATCGAACGCGCGACGCTCGAGCGTCCTGATGGTGTGTTCGGTCATGCTGTTCTCCCTCAGATGTCCATCTCGAACTCAACGCCGCAGTTGCATCCGGCGACCTCGTCGGCTCCGCCGTCAGGGTCACCGGGCCACATGCACCCGTTCGAGAAGCGCTTGTTGATGGGTACGGTCTCGCCGTTCATTCGCTGGTGCGACTGGCGAGGGTTGGATGACGAGGTGCGCCAGGTCTTCGTGGCGGCGCCCGACTGGCGGGCGCCTTCGTGTCGGCCGAATGCGCCGACCGCGCCGACGATGCCGGCCGCGACGAGCGCGGCTCGGGAGGTCTCGGCGGTGTCGAAGACGGCGGCCGCCTCGTCGGAGTCGGTCGCCTCGTCGAGCTGCGCGAGCGTCGTCTCGTTGATGTTTCGCGCCTGTCGCTCGGTTGCGGCGACGAGCCAGTTTGCGACGCCGGCCGGGTCGAACGATCCGCCCAGCGCCTCGGCTTGCTTGGTCGCGAACTCGCGAACGATGTCGGCGTAGGGAGGTGCGAGCACTTCGGCGAGCATCTGGTCCCACGTCTCGCGCTCGCTCGTGGAGAGCTCCCAGCCGACGACGTCGCCGCCGAGCGCGTACTCGCGCATATCGGCGAAGTAGTCGACGAGGAGATGCTCGACGCGGGTCACCCATGCCGGCGAATCCTCGGATGCGCCGCGCGCGGCCCGGATCGCCCGGTAGGCGGTGGGCTCGAGGCGGGGCACCTCGACGAGCTGCCCGTCGCGCTGCACCGTCTCGGATGCGGCGGGGAGCATGTTCAGTGGCGTCAGGTACTCGTCGCCGCCGTCGATGGGCTCCTCGTCCTCCATGCGGCGGACGTCGTTGACCGAGTAGTAGCCCCACTGGCGGCCGATCGCGTACGACTGATTCCGTGCCGCCGTGTCGCCTCGCTTGAGGCCGTTCACGTTGAACTTGATGCGCAGCGAGTCGTCGGTGAAGAGCTGTCGGGTGACCGACTCGAGCCGGTTGATCGGCGGCATGAGCCCGTCTTGTACGAACTCGATCGACTGGTGCTCGATGTTCGAGAACGTCGCGTGATCGAGTTCGCCGATCTTGTGCGGCGGGACGCCGTAGAGCGAGGCGATCTCGACGCGCGTCATCTTGTAGACCGCCAGGAACTCGGCATCTGCCGGCGAGAGCGTCGTCGCCTCGAGCTTCGCGCCGCCCTCGTAGACGGCGAGCTCGTGCGCGTTGTTGACGCCCCTGTGGCGCGACTCGTGCTGCTCCTGTAGGCGCTTCCACTGGACCTCGGAGAGCTTGCCCTCGACCGTCAGGATTGCGCCCGGCGTCGCGTCGTTCGCGAAGAACTTGCCGATGTACTGCGTCGACGCCGCCGCGGTGGCGATCTGTTCGCGGGCGAGCGTGAGGGGCGAGTACCCCTCGATGCCCGTCCCGAACCAGCGGTAGTGGAGTATCTCGTGACTCGGGGCGATGTAGCCCGGGTCGACGGGGAGCCACACCGACGTCTGGTCGTGGCTGAGCTTGTAGGCCAGCAGGCCGAGCGGGGTGCGCCGAACCTCGACCATCGTCGGCGGGACCGGCCACAGGCCGATGACGCTGCCGGCGCCGTTGCGCTGCACGTAGACGTACGAGTTCCCGCGAATGAGCATCCACGCGACGACCGTCCGCCAGAACTCACCCGAGTCGGTCGTCGGATTCGGCTGCACCGTGAGGATGCGCTCAAGCTCGCGATGCGCTGCAGTGACCGGGAGTCGCTGCCCGCCCTTGCGGATCTTGAGCGACACCGGAAGTCCGGCGATGGACTCGGACACGAGCCGCACCGAAGCGAGCACAGCCGTCACGCCGAGCGACGCCTCCGGCGAGACGGAGACGCCCGACGAGGTGCGGGTGCCGCCGAGCGAGGGCATGCGGGTAAACGATCGGAGCTCGAAGACCCGCGACCATGCGCGAGTGAACCAGTTAGCCATGCGGCCCCCTTCCCAGGATTCGGATGCGGGCCTCCACCTCGACGGGCGGATTCCGGAGTAGCCAGTGCGCACCGGCCACCGCGGAGAGCGGGGAGGCGTCACCGGGTGAGTTCTTGCGGTCGATGACGTGCGTGTCGCCGAGCGCCTTCGTGGCGGCCGTGCCTGCGGCGACGTCGAGCACCGGCTGATCGCGGTGCGTGAGCTTGCCGAAGTTCACGGCGCCGAGGAGCTGGATCGTGGCGATGCCGAGATCCGGGCCGCCCCAGTCCGTGACTTCGAGGTCGGCCTCTTCGAGATCCGTGCGGAGCGCGGAGACCGGAGCGCCGCGAGTCTGGAGCGTGATCGCGGCCGGAGTGAACGTGCGTTCCGGGTCCGTGAGCCAGGGCACTACCCAGTCCGTGCCGGGGCGGGAGACCATGATGCCGACGTGCGCGCGCCCGTCTTCGCGGCGAGCGGCGAAGGCGATGTGCGCCCAGGTACCGTCGTGCGACACCTCGACGCAGACGTAGACCGGCGCGTCGGGTGCTCGGCGCCCGATCGGGTCTCGGCACTCGGCCCACTTGCCAGCTTGGAAGGGGCCGCCTGTCGCGTCGGAGACGAACAGGTTCGCGACTTCGGACTCGAACACGGAGCGGGGGTCGGTCGACCATGAGGAGGCGATCGCTTCCTCGGTGATGAGGTGCCCCATCGAGGGGTTGCCCCACGCCCACGTTTTCGGGTCGGCGAGATCGGCGCCCGCGGGTGGTGACCACCAGAACAGGCCGATCGACGTCGACGCGTCGTTCTCCTCGATCGCCGCGATCGCCTTGCCGTGAAGGTCTCGCTGCACGACCGCGTCGAGCGTGCCGGCGTTGGATGCGGCGAGGATCATCGCGCGGCGTCGCGCCATGGTCGTCTTCGAGAGCGCCGACCACGCCTTGTAGTTCTTGTGCTTGAGGATCTCATCGACGAACACGAAGTCGAAGGTGAGCCCGCGGCCGCCGTTGTCGGCCGAGTCGACCCAGTAGCGAGGCCCGCCCGAGATCTCGAACCAGAGCTCGCCGTTCGTGTTCGACTCTTCGCTCATCTCGGCCGCGAGGCGCGGCACCGCGGCGATGATCTTGCGCGCATGCTCCCACGGCTTCTTGGCCGTGGCGAGCTTCTGCGCGACGCCGAGCACCTGCGCGTCGCCGTCGATGAACATCCGGAAGAGGATCAGCAGGGCGACGATGAACGTCTTCCCGTTCTGCCTGGCGACCCAGAGCAGCACGACCTTGAACCGGTAGGAGTTGTCGTCGTTGAGCTCGAGGGCGTGGATGAGGAACCAGCGCTGCCAGGGCAGGAGCTCCGGCACGAGCGACTCGGCTGCAGTCCCGAGGACCGCGAGCCGGAGCCACTCGGCGAACGCGATCGCCGCGAATCCGGCCGAGGTCTCCGGCGTCAGCTTGCGGCGAGGCGGGGTGAAGACCCGAGCGCACTCGCGCCCGTAGATCTTGCTCTTCGGCTTCCTACGCGCGCTTGGCTTTGCCCTCGTCCTCGTCGCCACTCGCGTACACCTTTCCGCTGTAGAACGCGCGGCGCTGAGCCGTGAGCGGGTCGGTGCTGCCAGCCTGTGTCGCCTTCTCCAGCGCCTCCATGACTCGCCGCAGCGAGTCGCTCAGGCTGCCCCACTGCGGGACGCGGGTGACGTCGTCGAGCGCGGCCGCGAACATGCGCGCCTGAGTGGCGAGCAGCAGCGCCGACGCCGGGATGGCGAGCTCGGCGAGCTGCGCGTCGACGGCCGCGAGGGTCGTATCCGGGATGCCCTGGGGCGGCGGCGGCATCTTCGAGGGTGGGACAGCGGATGTCCCACCCTGTGTCCCACCCTTCGAGGGTGCGTCCGGGGCCGAGGAGATGAACGTCACCGTCGCGTCGGGTCCGGCCGCGTTCCGCTTGTTGGCGCGCTGCGCAGCCTTCCGGCGACGATCTCGTTCGCGCTTTTCCTCGGGCGTCATCGGCATCGATATCACCTCCCCCGAAGGGTGGGACAGCCACCCAGGGTGGGACAACCCCCTCGGAGGGGGACGAACCACTCCGGGCGAAAGTCGGCGTGACCTCGGCCAGAGATCCGACCCCCCTACCCCTGCGGGTCGAGGTCAGATGATCTGGCCGAGGATGAACCGGCGACTCTGCGATGCGAGCAATGCGTCTACAGCCTTGCGGGACGGGATCACATTGAAGTCGGGGTCGAAGGGGGTCGCCATGGGCGGGGCGGGCGGCGGGGCGGCGGGGGTGTGGGGTGGGGGGAGGGGCTGGCGGGGGTGGCGGACATCATCGAG
>NZ_PSYC01000059.1:0-18370 GCF_002931515.1 Pseudoclavibacter sp. RFBG4
CGCATGGCCGCGGTGGGGGTGTAGGAGTCGACGGCTTGGAGTGCTCCGGTGATGGGGTGGGTGAGGAGGCGGATGAAGGCGGGTGCGGTCGCGGCGAGGCGTTTCGCGTCTTCGATGGGCATGGGGGACATGCCCTCGAGCAGCGCCGGGGCTCGACCCGGCCGGGTCGGGTCGGGGAAGAGTGTCGTGATGGGGATGCTGAGCTGGACGGTGGCTTGGATGCCGTTCGCGGCGCTCGAGATGGTGGGGTCGCTGGTGAGGAGCAGGTCGGCGATGACGTCGGACATGACCTGATCGAGGGTGCGCTCATCCGGCGCGGCCGTGTCACCTGTCTCGCCCGTTTCGGCGGTCTCGCCGGCCTGACCGGCTGTGCTGCTCTTGGGGGTGGTGTTGGTGGCTTGCTTGGGGCGGGCTCTGATGATGGCTTTGCTCTGCTTGCGCGCTCGGTCGCGGATCGCGTGCGCGACGAACGAGCTCATGAGCACGCGCAGGATGCTCATGCCGTCGCCGAGGTCCTCGACGCTCACGCGGCGCCGTTGCTTCGCGCGTTCGTGGCGTTGGTCGATGGACTCCCCGGTGAGCTCTTCCGCGACGCGCTCGGCCGCGTGCTGCAGCGCTGCCGGCGGGAGCGGCTCCTGGCGGACCCGCTCCAGCATGAGCTGGACGAACTCGCCCCGCCGGTGGGTCTGCTCGGTCGGGTCGTCGTGGTTGATCTTCAGGCCGGTCTCGACGAGCTTGTGCACCTGCGCGGGGGTCGCGACATTGCTCTCGAGCGCGAGGGCGAGGGTCGGGAACTCGCGCAGCGTCACCGACGCCGACGCGAGGTGCCCCTGGGCGGTACCCGCGGCGAGCTTCACGAGCAGAGCGACCTCGTTCGCGATCGATCGCACATGCATGGCCGACTCCGCGCACCCCTCGGCCACATCGAGGGCGTGCCCGAAGTCGTAGGCGGCGGCGTGGGCTCGCAGCTGCAGGGCGGCGCCGGCCGCGAGCATCGCCGCGGCAGCTTCCTCCATCGCGAGAATCTCCGAGCGACGAGCCGCGACAGAAGCCGGGTCCGAAGGGTCGAACCCCGGATCCGGAACTGGGGTCGGCCCTGTGCCTAACCCCTCGTGTCTGTCGCGCTGCTGCATGCCCAAAGTCTACGAACGACCACCGACATTCGAGAGGTTAGTGGATAACTTTCTCGGACCGATTGGAGTGCGCCTGTCGGCTCAGGAGATTCATCCCCAGATATGACAAGCACTTCATTCGGCAGTTATTGGTACATGTGTTCTATCCAGTACAGATGAAAAAACAGAACTCACGTTAATTCAGAACTGCGCCCCTCACTCCGCCTTGACGACCGCCAGCTCGTCCCAGTGGGTGGTTGCGCGGGGTGAGACCATGTCGCGCCGCATGGTCCAGCTCCGCCCGCTGCGGAGGCCGGCGATGCCGAGCCCAAGTGATTCCTGGCCGAACTTCGCGGCGACGGCGTCGAGGGCCTCACCCACGCGCCTGTCCTCGCCGCGTTCGTCGAAGATGTCGAGCGCCGCGTACGAGTCTCGCGCGACGAACTCGAAGAGCGAGACGCCGACGCGCACGTACTTGAGCTCGGCTCGCAGCTGCGGGCCGAGGGCGGTGGCGGCGGCGCGGAAGAGCACGACCGGGTCGTCGGTGGGTTCTGGGAAGGCGACGGACACGGCGTGCGACTCGTGCCCCTCGCGGAAGGGGGAGGTCGCGGCGTAGCAGCTCATAGCCCGCGTGAGCGATCCTTGCGCGCGGAGCCGGGCCGAGGCGCGCTGCGTGTACACGGAGAGCACCTCCTCGAGTTCCTGCACGGTCGAGATGGGCATTGCGAAGGACCGGGAGAACTGGATCTGCTCGCGCTCCGACGGGACCTCGTCGATGGGGAGGCAGTCGATGCCGCGCAGCTCCTGGACGACGCGCTCCTGGACGACGCCGTACCGGCGGCGGACGGCGGTGGGCGAGGACTCGCGGAGGTCGAGCGCGGTGCGGATGCCGAGGCCCACGTATTTCGCGGCCATCTTGCGGCCGACGCCCCAGACGTCGCCGATGTCGATGGTGCTGAGGATCCCGCTGAGCTGCTCGCGCCCGTAGGCGCCGAGGTGGCAGACGCCGCCGAGCGACGGTTCGGATTTGGAGCCGCGGTTGGCGAGCTTGGCGAGCGTCTTGCTCGGGGCGATCCCGATGCTGACGGGGATGCCGATGAGCTTCCGCATCGCCACCCTGATCTCGCGGGCGACGGCGAGGGCCTCCCGGCGGTCGCCTGGCAGCCGGATGAAGCTCTCGTCGATCGAGTACACCTCTTGCGACGGCGTGTAGCGGCCGAGAAGCTCGATGGTGCGAGCGTTGATGTCTCCGTAGAGCTCGTAGTTGCTGGAGCGGGCGACGACGCCCTTCATCGCGGCTTCCGGGGCGATGGCCTGCCAGGGGGCGCCCATCGGGATGCCGACGGCTTTCGCCTCCTCGGAGCGCGCGATGACGCATCCGTCGTTGTTGGAGAGCACGACGATGGGCTTGCCTTCGAGGCTGGGGTCGAAGATGCGCTCGCAGGATGCGTAGAAGTTGTTGGCGTCGACGATGGCGATCGCGGACTGCCGGAGCGCCTGCGTCGATGCCTGGGGCGAATCGCGCGTCGTGTCCGCCATCTCAGACACGGTGGAGGCATCTCGTGACGACGCCCCACACGGTGAGCTCGCTGAGCTCTTCGAGCACGATGTCGGCGTACGCGGGGTTCTCGGGCGCGAGGCGCACGCGGCCGTGCTCGAACCGCAGCCGCTTGACGGTGAGCTCGCCGTCGACGACGGCGATGACGACGTTGCCGTCGTGCGGTTCGAGGGAGCGGTCGACGATGATCTCGTCGCCGTCGAAGATGCCGGCTCCGATCATGCTGTCGCCGCTGACGCGGACGATGAAGGTCGCGGCGGGGTCGTTGATGAGGTGTCGGTTGAGGTCGACGGGGCCGGAGTAGTAGCCCTGGGCGGGTGAGGGGAAGCCGGCTGGGACTGCTTCGTCTGCGCGTTCCGGGAGCTGCGCATTTGGCGTGCTGCCGGATTCGACCTCTTCCGGGTGCCCGAGGGGAGCGAGGATCTCGACGCCTGCATCGCTCACGGTCGGCACCCTGTCCTTCGTCTCGGCGGAGGGAGCGGGGTGTGGTCCCGCTCGCTCACGCGTGTGTTCGAGCCCCAATTGTCGCGGATGAACCTTCGGGATGCGTGACGGATGCATCCGCGAAGTGGTGGCGACCGATGGGCACCATGAGCGGCCGGCCCGAGACTGGGTCCTCCACGACGAGGCTCTCGAGCCCGAAGACGGCGCGCACGGTGTCGACCGTGAGGACGTCGCCGGGCTCGCCCGCTGCGTGCAGTCCGCCGTCGGCGAGAGCGATGAGGTGGTCGGCGTAGCGCGCTGCCAGGTTGAGGTCGTGGAGCACCATGACGATGGTCGTGCCGCGGGACTGGTTGAGGTCGGTGAGGAGGTCGAGCACCTCGATCTGGTGGCTGACGTCGAGGAAGGTCGTCGGCTCGTCGAGCAGCAGCAGGTCGGTCTGCTGGGCGAGGGCCATCGCGATCCACACTCGCTGCCGCTGGCCGCCGGAGAGCTCGTCGACGTGGCGGTCGGCGAGGGCGGTCGTCTCTGTCGCTTCGAGGGCGGCGGCGACGGCGAGATCGTCGTCGTGGCTCCACCTGGAGAGGATGCTCTGGTGCGGGTGGCGGCCGCGGCCGACGAGGTCGGCGACCGTGATGCCCTCAGGGGCGATGGGGGATTGGGGGAGGAGCCCGAGGATGCGCGCGAGCTGCTTCGCGGGAGTCCTGTGCACCTCCTTGCCGTCGAGGAGGACGTGCCCGTCGCGAGGTGCGAGGAGCCGCGACATGGAGCGCAGCAGCGTGGACTTGCCGCAGGCGTTCGCGCCAACGATCGCCGTGACCTTGCCTGGCGGCACGAGGAGGTCGAGCTCGTCGATGACGACTCGGTCGCCGTAGCCCAGGCTGAGCTGCTCGACGATGAGGGTGTGGTCTGCGGTCATAGCGAGCCTCCCGCGCGGTTCGTGCGGATGATCAGGTAGATGAGGAACGGCGCACCGAGCACGCCGGTCACGACGCCGACGGGGTATCGGGTGCCGAGGAGGAACTGGCCGACGAGGTCGGCGACGAGCACGAGGAGGGCTCCGACGAGGCCGGCGGGGATGAGGAGCGATCCGCCTCCGCCGAAGAGCCGGGCGGCGATGGGGCCGGCGAGGAACGCGACGAAGGCGATGGGGCCTGCGGCGGCTGTCGCGAACGAGAGCACGCCGACGGCGGTGACGATGACCACGAGCCTCGTGCGGTTGACGCGCACCCCGAGGGCCGCTGCGGTGTCGTCGCCGAGCTGCGTTGCCGAGAGGCTGCGGCTCTGGGCGAGGAGGATCGGGACGAGCACGACGATCGAGATCGCGACCGGGAGGATGGCGTTCCAGGATGCGCCGTTGAGGCTGCCGTTGAGCCAGCGCAGCGCTTCCTGGAAGTCCCACTGGGCGGCCTGCGAGAGCACGTAGTTGGTGATGCTGTCGAGCATGGCGGCGATGCCGATGCCGATGAGGATGAGGCGCGTTCCCGTGACGCCGCCCTTGAAGGACAGGACGTAGATGAGGATGGCGACGCCGAGGCCGACGAAGATCGCGAAGAAGGACACCTCGCTCGCGCCCAGCGAGAGCGTGACGATGCCGAAGGCGGCGGCCGCGCTGGCGCCGGAGGAGATGCCGATGATGTCGGGGCTCGCGAGCGGGTTGCGCAGCATCGTCTGGAAGGTGACGCCGGCGAGGCCGAACGCGAGGCCGGCGAGGATCGCGAGCACGGCACGCGGGAGTCGGAGCCGCCCGACCGTGAAGGTCGCGCCCTGTACGTCCTGGCCCAGCACGACTGCGATGACCTGGTCGAGGCCGTAGAAGGTCTGTCCGACCATGAGCGAGACGACGAAGACGACGAGGATGAGGGCGACGAGCACCAGCATCAGCAGTCGGCGTCGCGCGCTGCGTCGGCCGCGGCTGCGCGCGACGGCGCGGGCTGTCGCCTCGATGACGGAGTTCGGGGAGGCCGGGGCGAGCGAGATCGGCGAGGAGGCTGGCGCGGCAGAGCCCGAAGGGCGGGTCGCGGTCATAGGGCGCGCACCTTCGAGCGGCGGACGATCCAGATGAAGATGGGGGCTCCGATGATGGCCGTGATGATGCCCACGTCGATCTCGGACGGGCGGGTGAGGATGCGTCCGAGCACATCCGCCCCCGTCAGCAGGGAGGCGCCGACGACGGCGGAGAAGGGCAGCACCCAGCGGTGGTCGACGCCGAACATGAGGCGGCAGGCGTGCGGCACGACGAGGCCGACGAACGCGATGGGGCCCGTGACGGCGGTGGCGGCGCCGCAGAGCACGACGGCGCCGAGGGCCGCCGCGCCGCGCGTCAGCGCGACGCGTTCGCCGAGCCCAGCGGCGAGATCGTCGCCGAGGGCAAGCGAGTTGAGGCCCTTCGCCGAGGCGAGGCTGACGAGGAAGCCGACGATGAGGAACGGCAGGACCTGCGTGATGCTGTCCCAGGTGCCTCCGCCGACGCCGCCGATCTGCCATGACCTGGCGCTCTGGCTGATGTCGCCCCGAGGCAGGATGATGGCGGTGACGAACGACGCGAGCGCGGCCGACGTCGCCGCACCGGCGAGGGCGAGCTTGAGGGGTGTCGCGCCGCCCCGCCCGAGCGAGCCGACGACGTACACGAAGACGGCCGCGAGGGCCGCGCCGGAGATGGCGACCCAGATGAAGCTCGACGCGGAGGCCAGGCCGAAGTAGGCGATTCCCGTCACGACGGCGAGGGATGCGCCCATGTTGACGCCGAGGATGCCCGGGTCTGCGAGCGGGTTCCTGGTGACGCCCTGCATGACGGCACCCGAGACGCCGAGGGCGGCCCCGACGGCGACGGCGAGGAAGGTGCGGGGGATGCGCTTCGCGACGGCCGCCTCGTCGAAGCCGTTCGTCGATCCGCCGAGGGCTGCCACCGCATCCGCCCAGCTCACGTCGCGCGATCCGATCATGACGGACACGACGATGAGCGCGCCGAGCGAGGAGATCGCGAGGAGGAACCACAACGCCCGCAGCCGCCGGGGGCGTCGCACGATGGCGACGCCCCCGGCGGCTACGGGAGAAGCGGTCTGGGTCACTTGACCTGTTCTGCTGCCTGCGAGAGGAGCGCGACGTAGTCGTCGAGGATCCACGAGATGGACAGCGGCGTGGGGTTGGCTGCCGTGCCGAGCGGCTCCGTGCCCGGCAGGTTGACGATCGAGCCGTTGGCGACGGCGGGGATCTGCGAGAGCACGGGGTCGCCCTGGAGGGTCTGGACGAGCTCCTCGCCGCCGTAGGTGACGATGATCTCGACGTCGGCGAGCGTGTCGCTCTGCTCGGCGCTGATGGTCTGCGAGAACTGGTCGGTCGATGCCGACGCGTCGACGAGGCTCTGCGGGAACGTCATGCCGAGGTCCTCGAAGAAGGCGCTGCGGGTGTCGTGCGTCGTGTAGAAGCTGACCTGGCTGAGGTCGGTCTCGTCGACGTGGGTGAGGAACATGGTCTTCTTGCCCTGGATGGCCGGGTACTTGGCCGCCGTCGCCTCGATCTCACCCTCGAGCTCGGTGATGAGCGCGTCGCCTTCAGCCTCGAGGCCCATGCCCTGGCTGTTGAGGCGGATCATGTCGCGCCACGAGGTCGCCCAGGCCGTCTCCGGGTAGGCGACGACGGGTGCGATCTCGGAGAGGGTGTCGTAGTCCTCCTGGGTCAGGCCCGAGTACGCGGCGAGGATGACGTCAGGGTTCGTGTCCGCGACGGCCTCGAAGTCGACGCCGTCGGTCTCGTCGAAGAGCACTGGGGTCTCGCCGCCGAGTTCTTCGAGCTTCTCGCTCACCCAGGGGAGGATGCCGTCGCCGTTGTCGTCGCCGAAGTCGGCCCTGGCCATGCCGACGGGCACGACGCCGAGGGCGAGGGGCACTTCCTGGTTGGCCCAGTTGACCGTGGCGATGCGCTCGGGCTTCTCGGTGATCTCCGTCGTGCCGAGGGCGTGCTCGATGGTGATCGGCGTGAAGTCGCCGCTCGCTGCGCCCGGCTCCGCGTTCGTGCCGGCTGAGGGGGTGGTCGAGCAGGCGGCGAGGCCTGCCGTGAGCAGCGCTGTCGCGGCGAGGGCGACGAGCTTGGAAGCGCGGGGCATGGTGTCCTTTCGAGGGGGGAGCTGAGCCTTTTGCGCACGCCGATGAACGCCGTCTGGCGGCGGAGACGCAGGGTGCGGTGTCGAAGTCAGCGGCAGCCATGCAGAGCCAAGAGCTTGCCCTGTTAGGAGTGCCTTACCAAAGCTAAGCGACGCGAGTCGCGTTTGCAATCGAGGCGAACCGACACCTTTCTTCGCGAAACGGACACTGTCTGGGCGGATGTGGTTGCGATCGGCGGCCGCTTCAGCCCGCCAGGGCTACTGAGCCCGGAACCGCCCCGGACTCATCCCCGTGACCCGCCGGAACGCGGTGCCGAAGGCGCTCGCCGACCGGAACCCCGCGGCGACCGCAACGTCGTCGATGCTCTCTCCGTCAGTCAAGAGCACGATGGCGCGCTGGATGCGGGCCGTGGCGACCCAGCGGCTGAACCCCAGGCCGGTCTCCGACTGGAACTGCCGTGTGATCGTGCGGGCGCTCGCACCCAGCTCGACCGACCACTCCTCGAGTGTGCCGGCGTCGCGGACATCCGCCCTGACCGCGTCGACGATGGGAGCGAGCAGGGGAGAGTCGGGGATGCGCAGCAGCAGTTCATGCGGGGAGGGGGCGAGCACGTCGAGCACCATCGCCTCGGTCGTCGCCCTGGACGCGTCGTCGAGTCCGGGCTCCGCCAGGCGGTCGAGCAGCAGGCGCAGCAGGTCGGTGACATCGACAGCGACTGGCTCGTCGGCGATGGGGGCTGTCGTCTGCACGCTGAACATCGCCGTCCGGTACCAGGTGCCGGCCGGCGTCCACGCCGTGTGCCTGACCCCGGCGGGGATCCAGAGGCCGACGGCCGGCGTGATCGTCCACGTGCGGGGGCCGACGGTCAGCGAGGACGCGCCGCGCGTGTTCCAGATGAGCTCGTGCGTGGGGTGGGAGTGCTCCTCCCAGAACGTGTTGCGCTCGATCGCCTCGTTCATGCCGTCGATGACGTATGGCACGTCGATGGAGCCTGCCTCGTAGAGAGGCAGGCTCCGCCGGTCCACTTCCGGAGCGCCGAACGTGCTCATGGCACCAGCCTACGGAGCCGAGCGGATGCCACCCGCACTGCGGTCGTCGTTCAGCTGTGCTCGGCCCTCAGCCAGTCACCGGACGTCGGCGCCCACCCGTAGGCGTCCCGCGCGTACTGCCCGGTCGCGGCCTGGTCCTGCAGGAGCGCGTCGGCGAAGGGGGCGCCGAGCCGCTCGCGGCTCGCATCCGGTGTCTCCTCGACGAGCTCGACCGTGCCGTGTCCTGACGAGGCGATCTCGCGAACCGTGGGGTTCTCACCGCTGGCCGCGATCACGTAGCCGACGGCGGCACCCTTCTCGAGGACCCGGACGTACAGCTCGGCGAGGTCGTCGACGTGGACGAGTGTCCACCGCTGCCTGCCGTCGCCGACGAGGGAGACGGGGCCGGACCCGTCACCAGCGAGGAGCTGGGTGACGCCACCCTGCCCGCCGTAGACCACGGCGGGTGCGATGATCGCGGTGTTGACGTTGCTGTTGATGACCTGGCGGTCGATGCGGACGCGCCACGACACGATCTCGGGTGCGTCGGGTTCGGACTCCTCCGTGATGGCCGAGTTGTCGCCGAACAGCCAGATGCCGCTCGTGTGCACGAACTGCGTCGGGGAGTGCACCAGCTCGTTGAGCACGATGGGCACGAAGCTTGGGTCGACGTCTTGCGCCGATGCGGTGTGGATGACGCCCTCCGCCTGACGGAGCAGCGGGGCGAGCGCCGCCCGGTCGGTGAGGTCGACGACCACCGCTTTCGCGCCGGTCTCTCGAACACGCGCCGCCTTCTCCTCGCTGCGCACCGCGGCGGTCACGGCGTGGCCGTTCGCGAGGAGCGCGCGCAGGACTGCCGAGCCGATGTAGCCGGTCGCTCCGGTCAGGAACACCTTCATGTTGTCGCCTTCCGCTGTGTCGAACTGGACACTCGGGTGCAACCTCGGCGAGGTCGGAGTCATTCCGGGCGGTTGCACCCGCCGACCGGATCCTCAGCTTTCGTCCGGATCCTCAGCTCTCGTCCGGCCCCGACGTGCGGGCGCGGGTGCTCTGCTCGACGGGCGTCGGGTTGTGCTCGTAGGAGTGCTCGTCGAGTGAGCCACCGGACTTCAGCACCCGCAGCTCCTCGGTCTGCACACGGAGTGCGGGGGCGGCCGCCAGGTTCGACGGCTGCTCCGGGGTGCCCGGGAGCCACACGTTGAAGAAGAGGTTCAGGACCACCGAGACGATCGCTGCAGCGCTGATGCCCGAGTCGAAGATCGTCACGAACCAGTCGGGCAACGCGTGCCAGAACTGCGTCGAGACGACCGGGATGAGCCCGAAGGCCAGGGACGAGGCGACGATGATCATGTTGTTGTTGCCGGTGTAGTCGACCTTCGAGAGGGTGCGCACGCCGCTGGCCGCGACGCTGCCGAAGAGCACGATGCCCGCGCCGCCCAGCACGGGGCTCGGGATGACGCTGAAGACGGCGGCGGCCATGGGGGAGAGTCCGAGGAGAACCAGCAGCCCGCCACCCGCCGTGACGGCGAAGCGGCTCTTGATGCCGGTCAGGGCGACGAGCCCGACGTTCTGCGCGAAGGCGGTCGCGGGGAACGAGTTGAACACGGGGGCGATGAGCGAGGACAGCATGTCGGCACGCAGTCCGTCGCCGACGCGGCGCGAGTCGACCTTCGTTCCGACGACCTCTCCGACGGCCAGCACGTCTGCCGTCGTCTCGACCATGATGACGAGGATCACGATCGTCATGGAGACGATGGCGCCGATCTCGAAGATCGGCATGCCGAACGCGAAGGGCTGCGGGAACGCGAAGATCGACGCGGAGCCGACGGCGTCGAAGTCGGCCTGGCCGAGCATGAGCGCGAAGACCGTGCCGATGGCGAGGCCCAGCAGCACAGCGAGTCGGGAGAGGGCGCGGATCTTGCTCAGGATGAGCACCACCGCGAAGGTGAGCAGGGCGAGGCCGATCTTGTCGGCGGATGCGAAGCCCTCGGCGGTCGGGTCGGATCCCGTCACCCAGCGGCCCGCGACCGGCATCAGGGAGAGGCCGATGACGGTGATGATCGATCCGGTCACGACGGGAGGGAAGAACCGCACGATCCTGGCGAAGAACGGGGCGACGATGAGGCCGATGGCGCTCGCGACGATGACGGCGCCGAACACGGTCTGGAGTCCGGTCTCCCCGTTGCTGCCGATGATGGCGAGCATGGTCGAGACGGCCGCGAACGAGATCCCCTGCACGAGGGGGAGCCTCGAGCCGAAGTACGGCACCCCGATGGTCTGCAGCACGGTCGCCGCGCCGCTGACGAAGAGCGCGCAGGCGACGAGCAGCGCCTTCTGGCCGACGTCGAGGCCGGCGGCGCCACCCACGATGAGGGGAACGGCGATGACGCCGCCGAACATCGCGAGGATGTGCTGGACGCCGTAGCCGACGGTCTTGCCCGGGCTGAGACGTTCGTCCTCAGGGCGCGCCTCCGGTGACGGTGATGCGGACGCCGCCGGAGGAGTCGAGGGCGCTTGGCTTCTGCTGGATTCGGGAGACATGAGCTGACCTCTCTTGGGGTCGACAAGCAGCGCTGCCACGCGGGAGCTGGGCGGAGCGCTGAGCTGAGGGTGTGCGGAGGGGGCCGGCTCGCTGGCCGGCGCGTCCCTAGATGAACCCGGGCGTGTCTGCCCAGGCCTCGGGCGCCGGTGCGACGCCGTCTCGGATGACGGTTCCCTCGATGAGGCCGTAGGGGCGGTCGGCGGCGAAGAACACCTCGCCGGGGTTGTCGAGGTCGAACGGGGAGAGGTCGACGAGGAAATGGTGCTTGTTCGGCATCGCGAAGCGCACCTCCGCGATCTCGGGGAACTGCTCGATCGCCGCCTTGCCCATCTGCCACAGGGTCTGCTGCAGGGCGAGGGAGTGGACGGTCGCGAAGGTCGAGATGAGGACCTCGGAGATCGCCTCGTAGAGGGCGTTGTAGTCGGGCTCCGCATCCACCGCCTCTGGCGTGTAGCGCCAGCGCGCCGTGACCGAGGTCGCGAGGATGCGGTCGGTCGCCTCCGCGAGGGTCGTGTACTTGTCGCGGGGGAAGCCGTGGAACTCGCTGCCCGTCGACTTGAGCACCGTCAGGTCCTTCAGTCCGGCCGTCACGTGGGTCGCGCCGTCGATCTTCTGCACGGTCGCGAGCCGGGTCGCCTGGCCTTTGCGCACGAAGGCATGGTCGTGCTCGGCGCCGTCCACGCGGATGCGCTCCCACTCGAACTGCTCGGCCTGCCACAGGCCGCCCTCGATCCACTCGAACGCGTCGACGAAGTGCGAGCCGAGCTTGAGGAGGAAGCTCTCAGGCGAGCCGACGCCGTGTTCGCGGGCGAATGCGAAGATGGTGTTCTTCTGCGTGTCGGTGGCGACGACGAGCGAGTTGTCGCCGTCGAGGTAGGACCCGGCGAGGGCCGCTCCGCGGAGCTGGCTGGTGATGTTGAGGTCTTCGATCTCGTGGCGATCGGTGTCGCGGGTGATCCTGACGAGGCGGTTCTCCGCCTTGCCATATTTGTTCGCGCCGAGACTCACGGTGACGTCGGTCATGGTCAGGTCCCCCTGTAGGTCGAATAGGCGAATGGGCTCAGCAGCAGCGGAACGTGGCAGTGCGGCGGGCCGCCTTCGCCGGGCGTGCCTGGTGAGCTCGCGACGGTGAACGCCACCGCGATGTGCGGGTAGAAGGTCGCGACGCCGCGCTCGGCGAAGTACGTGCCCGTCTCGAAGAGGAGCTCGTAGGTGCCGGAGGGGAGGGCCCCGGGCCCAAGGTCGGTGACGCGGCCGTCCGCGTCCGTCACCGCCTGCGCCAGCTCCCGGCCGTCGAGCGTCCGGAGGCGGATGCGCACACCCGCGGCGGGCAGTCCGACGGAGCTGTCGAGCACGTGGCTCGTGATGTGGCTGGTCATTCGGTCACCGATTCGTCGAGGCGGAGGAGGGTGATGTCGCGGAGTTCCGAGGCGACGACGGCGAGCTCCGCGTCGTCGTCGTTCTCGAGGCGCGCCTCGAGCTGCTCCAGGATCTCGGCGGGGGAGCGGCCCGCTGCCCTGACGAGGAAGATGCGGTCGAAGCGCGCCTCGTAGCGGCGGTTGCCCTCGGCGATGCGCTCGCGGAGCTCCTCGCCCGCGGTGGCGACCGCCCCCTGTTCCCTGGCGGAGTGCCCGGCGCCCGGTTCGGCGGCGCTGGCGCGCTCGCCGATGCGCGGGTGGCCGGACAGCGCGAGCTGCACCTCAGCCTGGCTCCAGGCGGACGCCGCCTCGGCGGCACGCTCTCGCATGGCGGCCTTCGAGGCGAACGGTCGCGATCGAACCAGCGCAGTCGTGAAGGCGGGTATTGCGACGAGCGTCGCGGCGAACTCGGCCGCATCGGCTTCACTGAGCCGGTTGTAGTCGCTGATGAGCACAGGCAGATCCCTCCGTGGCGGATAACCGTAAAGCTATCCCTTCACGCCCGGTGGGAGATTTCAGCGAGGTAAAAGAGAGATTTCGATGCGTTTCGAGAACGCCGACGACGAGCCCGCCTCAGCGGCGGGGCGGGCTGCCGTCAGCTGCGCGCGGTGTGCGACTCGGAGAACAGCGGATCGCTCGGGTCGGAGTGCGGGGCCCTTGCGATGACCCAGTTCGCGACGCACGGCTCCGGCGAGCGGTTGCTCACACGGTGCGGTGTCTCCGAGGAGTACGTGATGGAATCGCCGGCACGCAGCGTCACGGTGTCGCCATGCACCTCGACGGTGAGCTCGCCGGAGATGACGACCCCTGACTCGACGCCCGTGTGGGTCGCGAACGAGCTCGCGTCGCCCGCAGAGGCGGAGGTCATGGGCGGGAAGGTCGACTCGAAATGGTCGATGCCCGAGGTTCGCGAGCCGGAGAGGCGGCGGTAGATCACGCCGTTCTCGAGCACCACGGGAGCGATCTCGCCCTGCCGGAGCAGGCTGTAACTGCCGAAGCTCGAACGCTCGGCATGCGCGCCAGTGCCGCCCGCGAAGACATCCGTGATGGAGGCGCCCAGCTCGCCGACGATCGCGATCAGTCGATTCACGCTCGGTCGCATGACGCCACGCTCGATCTGCGAGACGGCGCTGGCCGAGATGTCGAGGCGCCTTGCCAGCTCCCTGAGGGAGAGGCCGGCCTCCTCACGGAGCACGCGGAGTCGGGCACCCAGCTCGGCGGCGTCGCCCGCCTGATCGGCGAGCGTCGAAGCAGCGGCGATCTCCGCGTCGGACCTGGGGGTGACGGTCTCGGGTTCTGGCACTGGTCACGCGCCTCTCGGCTCTGGGAACCCACAGAGTAGCAAGCGCGAGCTTCACACCGCCGGAGGTCGGGGGCTCCGGCGGTGTGAAGGACGAGCTACGCCGTCGTCGGTCCCAGGTCCGGGTCGGTGGCCTCCGCGGCGGGCGCAGGCGCGACGACGTCGCTCTTCGGCACGCCGTCGGTGTCAGCCGAGCTGCCCGCACGGTCGGTGGAGTCCGGGCCGCGGCGCTCGACGCCGACCGTCACCTGCGTCACGAGCGCTGCGATCGCACCCACCGCGACGAGCACCGGGGCGAGCGCCGCGGCGACGACGGTGACGGCGAGGCCAGCGGTCAGGGGGATCTCGAGGAGTGTCGTGCCGTCGTCGTTCTTGATGAACACGCGACGCACGTTGCCCTCGTGGATGAGCTCCTTGACCTTGCCGAGGAGGTTCTCCCCGGAGACCTTGAACTCTTCGTATCCGCTCTTCTTCTCCGTCATGTGGTGCATCCCTTTCGTCGGTGATCTTGCGTTCGGTGGAACTGGGTCAGGCCATCTTGGAGTAGTCGGGCAGCTCCTGGATGGACCAGGAATTGCCGTCAGGGTCGGCGAAGGAGACGAAGCGCCCCCACGCCTGCTCGTCGATGTCGCTCACGGCGACGCCTCGGCTCTCGAGGTCGGCGTGCGCCTCCTCGATGGACGCGACGACGCACTGGAGCGCGCGCAGGGAACCTGCCGGCATGTCGCTGATGCCCATGCCGAAGGCGATCGAGCATGCGGAGCCCGGAGGAGTCACCTGCACGAACCGGATCTCGTCGCTCACCACCTGGTCGTGGTCGACCGGCCACCCCAGGGTCTCGCCGTAGAAGGCGCGCGAGCGGTCGACGTCGGCGACGGGAACGCCGACGAGTTCGATGCGGTACTCGACCATGATGATGCCCCTGGTTCCCCTGGTGTGCCGTTCGGCCGCGACCGGTGGATGCCGGTGCGTCGACGGCGCAACGTGCGGGCAATCTAGCACTGGCCGCCGACAGTTCCCGGGGCGCCTTGGCGGGGTCGTCCTCGGGTGTCAGCGAACCTCGCGCCAGGCGGCGAGCGCGGCTTCCCGCCCCTCCTTCAGCCCCACGATGGGTTCCGGGTACTCGTCGCTGCCGGCCTCGGGGACCCATCGCTGCACGTACGCCCCGTGCGGGTCGAAGCGCTCGGCCTGGCGCTCCGGGTTGAAGACCCGGAAGTAGGGCGCGGCATCCACACCGGAGCCTGCGACCCACTGCCAGTTGAAGGGGTTGGAGGCCTGGTCGGCGTCGACGAGCGTGTCCCAGAACCACTCCTCGCCGCGACGCCAGTCGGTGAGCAGGTGCTTGGTGAGGAACGAGGCGGTGACCATGCGGATGCGGTTGTGCATGCTGCCCGTGCGCCAGAGCTCTCGCATGCCGGCATCCACGATGGGGACCCCGGTGCTGCCGCGCTGCCAGGCGTCGAGTGCGTCGCGGTCGAGGGCGGGCCATGGGAAGTCCTCGTAGGCGGCTCGCCAGGGCCGCGTGTGCAGCTCCGGGAAGCTGTAGAGCGTGTGCCAGGCGAACTCCCGCCAGAGCAGCTCGCGACGGAAGGTCGCTGCGCCATCGCCCGTGCGGCCCTCGAGGGCGTGCCAGGCCTGGGCGGAGGAGATCTCGCCCCAGCGCAGGTGGGGGCTGAGTCTGCTCGTGCCCTCGAGGTCTGGCCGGTCGCGATCGGCCTTGTAGTCGCCGACGACCCCGTCGAGGAATGCCTCGAGACGCTCATGGGCGCCGTCCTCACCGGGGGTCCACTCCTCGCGGAGGCCCTCGGCCCAGTCGGGTCGCGTGGGGAGCAGCTCCCAGGAGTTGAGGGGGTCGGAGTCGAGCGAGCTCGCCTTCGAGCCGCGGGGCAGCGCATCCGGTGCATCGAGCGGCACGCGGGGCGGCTCGTGCTGGAAGCGGCTCTGGCAGGCGTTGGCGAAGGGCGTGTACACGCGGTAGGCCTCACCCTGACCGGTCTGGATCTGCCAGGGCTCGGTGAGGAGCGACCCGGGGAGGCTATGCGCCTCGATCCCACCGTCGACGAGGCCCTGCTTGATGCGAGCGTCGATCTCGCGCTCTGCCCCGCCGTAGCGCCGGTTCCAGACGACGAGCTCGGCGCCGGCGTCCTTCGCGACCGCGGGCACGATCTCCTCGGCCTTGCCGCGCCGCAGCACAAGCGCCCCGCCGATCTCCTCGAGGCGCTCGCTCAGGGCGAGCAGGCTGTGGTGCAGCCACCACTTCGCGGCGCCCCCGAGCGCACGAACGCCGGGGGATTCCTCGTCGAGCACGAACAGGGCGATGACGGGCCCACCGCGCTCGAGGGCAACGTGCAGGGCCGGGTGATCGTGGATGCGCAGGTCGTCACGGAACCAGACGAGCGTTGGGGAGGCCATGCGGCAAGGCTATTGGGCGAACCTCGTCCGCTGGCTGGACGTGAGGCTCGCCCGTGTCATCCCAGAGGAGCATGCTGCCGCGACCTGGGGTGGACGCGACCGAGCGGGGCGCGTCCGTAGCGTCGATGACATGAACACCACACCCCCACTTGTCGCGAGCGTCGTCGACGTTCGGAAGATCTACGGCACCCACGGCAGCGTCGCCGCCCTCGACGGCGTGAGCCTCGGCATCAGAAGCGGTGAGTTCACGGCCATCATGGGCCCGAGCGGCTCAGGCAAGTCGACGCTCATGCACGTCATGGCAGGCCTCGACGGCGCCTCGTCCGGGCGCGTGTTCCTCGGCGACACCGAGATCACGGGCATGGACGACGGCGAGCTGACAGTGCTGCGGCGCCGAGCGGTCGGCTTCATCTTCCAGGCCTTCAACCTCGTGCCCACACTGGATGTGCGCGGCAACATCATGCTGCCGTTCGACCTCGATGGCCGGACCGTCTCGCGCGACGAGGAAGCCTGGATCTCGCACCTCATCCAGACGCTCGGGCTCTCGCAGCGTCTCGCCCACCGCCCGTACGAGCTGTCCGGAGGGCAGCAGCAGCGGGTCGCCATCGCCCGGGCCCTCGCGACCCGGCCGAAGCTCATCTTCGCCGACGAGCCCACGGGAAACCTCGACTCCAAGACCGGCCGCGAGGTCCTCTCGCTGCTCTCGACGGCGAGCAGCCAGTACGGCCAGTCGATCGCGATGGTGACGCACGACCCGATCGCCGCGAGCCACGCCGACCGCGTCGTGTTCCTCGCCGACGGCAAGGTCGTCGCCGATCGTCCGCGCACGAGCGCCGCCGAGATCGCGAACCTCATGCTCTCCATGGAGACGGCAGCATGAGTGCCACGAGCACCGCACCTGCGGCGCAGGCCAGCACCGCCGCCAAGGCGCAACGCGCCCCCGAGTCCCAGCAGAGCAGCGGAGGCGCCGCCGTCGTGCTCGTCTCCGCCCTCTCGGCGGCTTTCGGCACGGTGCTGATCATGATCGTCGCCGACCTGGCCGCCTACTTCGACGCGATGGGCCTCAGCGAGATCGGCGCCCTGGCCAGCGTGCTCGGCACGGTCGCCGCGCTGTTCTTCGCGATCGCGCTCTTCGTCGGCGCTGTCGTGACCTCGAACTCGGTCGCCACCGTCATCGCCGGACGCACCAAGGAGATCGCGCTGCTGCGCCTCATCGGGGCGTCTGGTCGGTCGCTGCGCCGGCGCACGGTCCGCGAAGGACTCGTCCAGGGTGCCTCGGGTGCCGTTGCCGGGGCCTCCCTCGGCGTCGGGCTGACGGCCCTCGGTGCGCAGCTCGCCATCACGAACGGCGCGCTCGACCCGTTCCCGTTCCCGATCGTGCACCCCGCGATCCTGGCGCCCGTCATCGCCGTCACGGCGGCGACCATCATCGCGTCCTGGGTCGGCTCGCGACGGGTGCTCACGGTCTCGCCGATCGCGGCGACCTCGTCCAGCGCAGAGCCCACCATGCAGGAGCTCCGCGCCGGTCGCGGGCGCAGCGTGACGGCGACGATCCTCATCGCCCTCGGCTTCGCCATGCTCATCGGAGGCGTGTTCCTCGGCCTGCAGAGCCCGAGCGGCGTGCTCGTGAGCGTCGGCGGTGGCATGCTCTCGTTCGTCGGCGTCATCATCGGCGCTCCCGTCATCCTCCCGCCCCTCATGAGCCTTGTGGGCAGCGCCCTCGGTCGCGGCCCGGTGCCGCGCCTCGCCGCCGCCAACGCCGTGCGCAACCCCGCGCGCAGCAGCCGCGCCGTCATCGGCCTCGTGATCGGCATCACGCTCGTCACGATGTTCGCGGTCGCCAGCGAGACCTTCCGCGCGATCACCCTCCAGTTCGGTCAGATGGAGCCCGAGACGTACGCCGCCTTCGAGCAGGTCATCGACGTCACGACCGCCATCATGAGCGTGCTCCTCGGCTTCTCCGTGCTGCTCGCCGCCGTCGGCATGGTCAACACGCTCTCCCTGAGCGTCATGCAGCGCCGGCGGGAGCTCGGGCTGCTGCGAGCGCTCGGCTTCACCGTCGGCCAGGTGCGGCGGATGATCGTGACCGAGGCGGTCGCCATGATCGCCTCATCCGCGCTCTTCGGTCTGCTCCTCGGGGTGTTCTACGGGTGGGTCGGCGCCCAAGCCACCTTCGGGTCGCTCGTCGGTCAGCTCGTCCTGCCCAGCATCCCGTGGGTGACCGTCGCCGCCGTGCTGCTCGTGACGCTGCTCATCACCGTCGCCTCATCGCTGCTGCCGGCTCGTCGAGCCACCCGAGTCTCGCCCGTCGCGGCGCTCGCCGTCGACTGAGGCCGGCGCCGGTTGCGAGTCGCCGGCGCCGGCGGTCTCCGCTGGTGCCCGGCCCCGTGCTCACGGCCGCAGGCCCCGCGTGCATGGCCGCCCGACCGCAGAGTTGTGGCCCGGTGCTGCTCCCG
>NZ_PSYC01000023.1:0-17123 GCF_002931515.1 Pseudoclavibacter sp. RFBG4
GTCCGGCTGGCCTTCCTGCCCGCCTTCCCCTCACCCCTCCTTTGCTGGTCCCTCCCGGCCGAAGAGGCAGCGAGAAGCAGGTTCCCGCGTTCGCCGGCCTGCTTCTGGCTGACTTCTCGCGCGCGGACGAGGGCGCGCATTGTGCCTGCACGCCCACGACGATCCTGATTGCCGGTAGAGTGCTGTCGTTTGTGGGTGCCGTAGGCTGTCCGCAGCCGCATCAGTGCGGCGATACGCCCATCTGGGTGGTGCGCGGCGTGCAGTCGCACCCCGCTCCACGCGCGAATCCGCGCAGTCACCCCACGTATCTCAGGAGATGCCCCACGTGAAGACCTCGGTCGAACAGATCAACCCGACCCGCGTCAAGCTGACGATCAACGTAGAACCGGCTGAACTCAAGCCATACGTCGACTCGGCCTACCGCACCATCGCAGAGCAGATCCAGGTCCCCGGCTTCCGCCGCGGCAAGGTTCCGACGCCGATCATCGACCAGCGCGTCGGTCGCGCCGCGGTCCTCGACCAGGCGATCTCCGACGGACTCGACGTCTTCTTCAACCAGGCCGTCTCGGAGTCGGACGTGCAGCCGCTCGGACGCCCGAAGGCCGACGTCGTCGAGACCCCGAACGTCGCCGACTTCTCCGGCGACCTCGTCGTCGAGGTCGAGGTCGACTCGCGTCCGTCCATCGAGCTCCCTTCGTATGACGGCATCAAGGTCGAGGTCGAGGCTGCAGTCGTCGACGCGGCTGACGTCGATGAGGAGCTCGAAGAGCTCCGCAAGCGCTTCGGCACACTCGTCACGGCAGACCGCCCGATCGAGGACGGCGACTTCGTGACGCTCGACCTCATCGCCACGGTCGACGGCGACAAGGTCGACGAAGCCGAGGGAATCTCCTACGAGCTCGGCTCCGGCCAGCTCCTCGAGGGCACCGACGAGGCACTCCTCACGCTCACCGCAGGCGAGGAGACCACCTTCCGCTCCACGCTGCTCGGCGGCGAGCACGAGGGCAAGGAAGCGGAGATCACCGTCACGGTGCAGTCCGTCAAGGACCGCGAGCTGCCCGAGATCGACGACGAGTTCGCGCAGATCGCGAGCGAGTTCGACACCATCGAGGAGCTCCGCGCAGACCTCGAGACGCAGGCCAAGAGCAAGAAGACGTTCGCTCAGGTCGACGCGGCCCGCGAGAAGATCGTCGAGCAGCTCCTCGAGCTCGTCGAGATCCCGCTGCCCGAGACGCTCATCAACGACGAGGTCACGCGCCACCTCGAGCAGGAGGGCCTCCAGCCCGACGACGAGCACGGCGTCGAGGTCCGTGCCAACGCCGAGAAGTCGTTCCGCCAGCAGGTGCTCCTCGACGAGGTCATCAAGGCTGAGGGCGTCGAGGTCGAGCAGGACGAGCTCACGCAGTTCCTCATCCAGTCGGCAGCCCAGTATGGCATGGCTCCGCAGGAGTTCATCGGCGTGCTGCAGGAGAACAACCAGCTCCCCGGCATGATCGGCGAGGTCGCACGCTCGAAGGCGATCCTCTTCGTCCTCGACAAGGCCGAGGTCGTCGACACCAACGGCGAAGCCGTCGACATCTCCGAGTTCACGGTCGCCGTGCAGCGCGCCAAGGACAAGGCAGCAGCAGCGGAGGCCGAGGAATCGGCTGACGGCGTCGAGTCCGACGAGGTCGCCGCCGACGAAGCGAAGGACGACGAGGCCAAGTAGCCTCCCGCCCCACCTCGCGAAGCGCCGCCGGCATCACGCCGGCGGCGCTTCGTGCATCCCCTGCCCTTTGCCAGGCACCGTGTGCCGTGGGCGAACAGGCCAGCGCTGGCCTCGTGGCTCCACTAGATTCGGTGACGACCGTTAGGGAAATGGAGCGACCGTGGCTGATATTCAACTGCCGAACAGCGTCTTCGACAGGCTTTTGAAAGACCGCATCATCTGGCTCGGGTCCGAGGTGCGCGACGAGAACGCGAACGAGATCTGCGCCAAGATCCTGCTGCTTGCTGCAGAGGATCCTGAGCGAGACATCTACCTCTACATCAACTCGCCGGGTGGATCGATCACCGCCGGTATGGCGATCTTCGACACGATGGAGTTCGTGCCGAACGACATCGTGACCGTGGGAATCGGCATGGCGGCATCGATGGGCCAGCTCCTGCTGACCGCAGGTGCGCCGGGCAAGCGCTACATCACGCCGAATGCGCGAGTGCTGCTGCACCAGCCGCACGGCGGATTCGGCGGCACGGCGAGCGACATCCAGACCCAGGCGCAGCTGATCCTCGACATGAAGGCTCGCCTCGCGTCGATCACGGCGCAGCGCACGGGCAAGAGCCTCGAGCAGATCAACGAGGATGGCGACCGCGACCGCTGGTTCAACGCCGACGAGGCGCTGGCCTACGGATTCGTCGACCACATCCGTTCCTCGGCAACCGAGGTCACGGGCGGCGGCGGCACCAAGCGCGACGCCGAGTCCACGTCCGAGTCGGCAGAGTAAGGAAGCCAGAGCATATGAACACCCCATTTCTGACCGGCGGCTCGCCGGCAGGCGTCCAGACCCCGTCGTCGCGGTACATCCTGCCGACGTTCGAGGAGCGCACGGCCTACGGCTACAAGCGCCAGGACCCGTACGCGAAGCTCTTCGAGGACCGCATCATCTTCCTCGGCGTGCAGGTCGATGACGCGTCGGCAGACGACATCATGGCCCAGCTCCTCGTGCTCGAGAGCCAGGACCCGGACCGCGACATCACGCTGTACATCAACTCGCCCGGTGGCTCGTTCACGGCCATGACGGCGATCTACGACACCATGCAGTACATCCGCCCAGAGGTCTCCACGGTGTGCCTCGGCCAGGCGGCTTCGGCGGCTGCCGTGCTGCTCGCGGCCGGACAGCCAGGCAAGCGCCTGGCTCTGCCGAACGCTCGCGTGCTCATCCACCAGCCCTCCACCGGCGGTGCCGGCCAGGGGCAGGCGTCGGACATCGAGATCCAGGCGCAGGAAGTGCTGCGGATGCGCACGTGGCTCGAAGAGGCGCTGGCGCGTCACTCCGGCACGTCGCTCGACAAGGTCAACCGCGACATCGAGCGCGACAAGATCCTGTCGGCCGCCGAGGCCCTCGAGTACGGCCTCATCGACCAGGTGCTCACGAGCCGCAAGGGCGCCGAGCCGGTCATCATCGACTAGTTCGATCCGACCGACTCGAACACGCTGCAATGTCCATGGCCGCGCCGGGGGAGTGCCCCTGGCGCGGCCATCCGGGCAATGTCGGCGGTTCGGGTTAGTCTTGGCAGACCGCGAAGGAGGTCCTCATGGCACGTATCGGTGAAAGCAGCGAGCTGCTGAAATGCTCGTTCTGCGCCAAGAGCCAGAAGCAGGTCAAGCAGCTCATCGCTGGTCCTGGTGTGTACATCTGCGACGAATGCGTCGAGCTGTGCAACGAGATCATCGAAGAGCGCATGGCCGATTCCGAGACCAGCGAGGTCAAGGACTTCGAGCTCCCGAAGCCGCGCGAGATCTTCGCGTTCCTCGAGGAGTACGTCATCGGTCAGGAGCCCGCGAAGAAGGCACTCGCCGTCGCGGTCTACAACCACTACAAGCGAGTTCGCGCGCTCGGCCAGATCACCTCGGCCGAAGACCGCGTCGACGAGGTGGAGATCTCGAAGAGCAACATCATGCTCATCGGCCCGACCGGGTGCGGGAAGACCTACCTGGCGCAGTCGCTCGCGAAGCGCCTCAACGTGCCGTTCGCGGTCGCTGACGCCACGGCGCTCACCGAGGCCGGCTACGTCGGCGAAGACGTCGAGAACATCCTCCTGAAGCTCCTCCAGGCCGCCGACTTCGATGTGAAGCGCGCCGAGACGGGCATCATCTACATCGACGAGATCGACAAGATCGCGCGCAAGGCGGAGAACCCGTCCATCACGCGCGACGTCTCCGGCGAGGGCGTGCAGCAGGCGCTGCTGAAGATCCTCGAGGGCACGGTCGCCTCGGTTCCGCCGCAGGGTGGCCGCAAGCACCCGCAGCAGGAGTTCATCCAGATCGACACCACCAACGTGCTGTTCATCGTTGCAGGGGCGTTCGCCGGGCTCGAGGAGATCGTCTCGCAGCGTGCCGGCAAGAAGGGCATCGGCTTCGGCGCCCCCTTGCACTCGAAGAACGACGAACGCGACCTCTACAGCGAGGTGCTGCCGGAAGACCTCCACAAGTTCGGGCTCATCCCGGAGTTCATCGGTCGTCTTCCCGTCATCACGACGGTGTCGCCGCTCGACCGTGGAGCACTCATCGACATCCTCACGCAGCCGCGCAACGCGCTCGTGAAGCAGTACCAGAAGATGTTCGAGCTCGACGGCGTCGAACTCGTCTTCGACGAGGGCGCGCTCGAGGAGATCGCCGACCTCGCCGTGCTGCGGCAGACGGGCGCTCGTGGCCTTCGCGCCATCCTCGAGGAGACGCTCGGGCCGGTCATGTTCGACGTTCCGTCCCTCGACGACGCGAGTCGTGTCGAGATCACTCGCGACGTCGTGCTCAAGAACGCGGCGCCGACGATCATCCCGCGGCCGGAGCTGCGCGCCGAGAAGTCGGCGTAACCGTCCCCGGTTGATCGAGGACGGCAGCGCTTTGTCGCGTCTCAGCGGAAGCCCCGCGTGCACACGCACGTGGGGCTTCCGCTGTTCGCAGGGAACCGCGCTCCCGGGTCGCCCTCGATCCGAGGTGTCAGGTGGACTTCGCTGAGCTGCGACTCGGCAGCACGAGGCTCCTCAGTGCAGACGCGACGAGCCTGAGCCCCCGCCAGCGCCGGCAGGCGCTTGGGGTGCTCTCCGCGGATGACCGGAAGCGCCTCGCTCACCTGAACGATGCCCGCGCGGATGCCTTCCTTGCCGCGCGGCTGCTGGTCAGCGCGGCCCTCGACGACCCCGCACCCCGCCTCGAGGCATCGTGTGGGCACTGCGGCTCCGCCGAGCACGGGAAGCCCCGCCTGCGCGAGCAGGCGATCCTCCTGAGCATCTCCTACGCTGGCAGCGCCGTCTTCCTCGCGCTCGCCGACAGCGACCGTGTCTCGGCCCTCGGGCTCGACGTCGAGGAGTCTGACCTCGAGGCGGGTGCCGGCGCCGTGGCAGAGCTCGAACGCTGGACGGCAGTCGAAGCGGTCCTCAAGGCCGACGGTCGCGGGCTCCGGGTCGACCCGAGCGAGGTGCAGCTCGGCGAGGACGGCCTGGCGCGCATCAGGGACGAGGATGCGCGCTACCGCATCCGCCGGACGCTCGTCGACGGTCGATTCGTGGTTGCCGTCGCGACGGCTACCGCTACCGCCAGCGGCGAGTGACCTTCGCTGCAGGAGGCGGAGGGAGATCGGGGAGCGTGAGCTGATAGAGCCAGGCGTCGAACAGCTCCTGGAGCGGAGCATCCGGAGCCAGCGACGCCGCATGCTCGAGGAACTCCGCCGTCGAGGCGACCGAGAAGCGCTTCACCTGAGTCCAGCTCGTGAGGATCTCGAAGAACGCAGAATCGCCGACCGTGAGCCGCAGGGCGTGCATGGTGAGCGCTCCGCGCTTGTACACGCGGTCGTCGAACATGTCCTCGGCGCCCGGATCTCCGAGCACCAGGTCCTGGGGAAGCTTCGCCAGGGATGCCCGGGCGCCCCGAGCCAGGCTGTCGGCGCTCGGTCCGCCGCTCGCCTCTGACCAGATCCACTCGGCGTAGCAGGCGAAGCCCTCGTTGAGCCAGATGTGCTGCCAGCCCGCGACACCGACGCTGTTGCCGAACCACTGGTGCGCGAGCTCGTGCGCGACGAGGCGCTCCTGGCCGCGCGCGCCGTCGATCTGATTGGCGCCGAAGATGGCCATGCCCTGTGCTTCGAGGGGGATCTCGAGGTCGTCGGCCGTGACGATGACGGCGTACGTGTCGAACGGGTAGGGGCCGAACGTTAGCTCGAAGGTCGCCATCATCTTCGCGAGGTCGGCGAAGTCGGTGCCGACGCGTCGTGCGAGCGAAGGGGGGTAGTGGAGGTGGCCCGCCACTCCCGCGAGCTGCACGTCCTCGCGCTGGTAGCGGCCGATCTGGAGGGTCACGAGGTAGCTGGCGGTGGGGGCCGCTTCCTCGTACACCCAGGTCGTGAGCCCGCCTGAGGCGCGTCTCGAGCTCAGGGTCCCGGTGGCGACGACGTCGTAGTTGCTGTCGACGGCGACCTGGATGCGGTAGCTGGCCTTGTCGGCGGGGTGGTCGTTGCAGGGGAACCAGGTCGGGGCTCCCGTCGGCTGCGAGGCGACGATGATGCCGTCCTCCAGCTCCTCCCAGCCGATGACTCCCCAGCGGGAGCGGCGCGGCCGGGGCGCGCCCTCGTAGATGATCTCGACCGTGATCGCGTCGCCGGCCTCGACCCGCTTCGAGAGCGTGACCTTCAGCTTGCGGTCGCTCTGCTTGAAGCGGGCCTGCTTGTCGCCGCGCACGTTGACCTTGCTCGCGCGGAGCCCCACGAGGTCGAGGGAGAACGCGGTCAGCGGCACCGCCGTGCGGATGCTGAGCGTCGCCGTTCCCGAGAGGCGGTTGTTCTGCATCCGGTACTTGAGCGCCAGGTCGTAGTGCTCGACGCGGATGCTGACGTCGCCGCTCTGCGGCGTGTACGGATTGCCTGGCAGCGGCTCTGCGCTCGTCGCGAGGATCATGAAGCCTTCGACTGGTAGGCACGCAGCTTCAGGGCCCGCCAGGGGCCGATCGGGTTGCCGCTCCAGCGGCTGCCGACGGGTACCGACTCGCCTCGCATGACGAGCGAGGCGGGCCCGACGGTGGCGTGAGCGCCGATGGTGGCGGCGGGGAGGATCACGCTGTGTGGTCCCAGCGTTGCGCCTGCTTCGAGGGTGACGGTGTCCATGCTCATTATTCGATCATGGAACAGGTGAGTCTGGACGACGCATCCCCGGTTGACGGTGGCTCCGTCCCCGAGTGTGACGAGATCGGCCTCCGGCAGCCAGTACGAGTCGCACCAGACGCCCTTGCCGATCTTCGCTCCCAGTGAGCGCAGCCACATCGCGAGTGCCGGCGTTCCTGCAGCTCCGCGCGCGAACCAGGGCGCCGCGACCATCTCGACGAAGGTGTCGGCGACCTCGGTGCGCCACACGAAGCTCGACCAGAGGGGCTGCTCGGAGACGCGGATGCGACCGACGATGACCCATTTGGCGATGGTCGAGATGAGGGCGGATGCTGCGGCGGCACCCAGGAGGACGAATCCGGAGAGCACGATGCTCCAGGCGACGCCGACGGCGGTCTCGATGGCTGCGAGCCCAAGGAGGACGCCGAGGCCCAGCCCGCAGGTGACGATGACGGGCACGATGCGGCACAGCTCCCAGAGGGCACGCGCGACACGCAGCGCCCTTGGCGGGTTGTAGGTGCGCGTCTCGTCTCCGTCGACCGCGACACGGCGGAGGCGGACGGGCGGGGAACCGAGCCAGGACGAGCCGGGCTTGGCCTTCGCCGGGGCGGCGGAGAGGACGGCGACGAGGCCGTCGCGGGGGACGGAGTGCCCGGCGGCGGCCATCCCGGAGTTGCCGAGGAACGCGCGCGCGCCGATGCGCGCTCGCTCGATGCGCATCCATCCGTTGTGCAGCTCGTAGGACGCCACCATGGTGTCGTCGGCAAGGAACGCGCCGTCGTCGATCTGCGTCATGGAGGGGAGCAGGAGCACGGTCGAGGCCTCGACGTCGCGCCCGACCTTCGCGCCGAGCATCCGCAGCCAGACGGGGGTGAAGAGGCTCGCGTAGAACGGGAAGAGGGTGGTACGGGCCGCGTCGAGGAGGCGCTCGATGCACCAGGCCTGCCAGGCGATCCTCGAGCGCACCGGGTGGGTGCCTTCCCTCAGCCCGATCGAGAGGAGGCGTACGAAGAGCACGACGAGGCCGGCGAAGGTGATGCCGGCCGCGATGACGGCGGGGGCGAGCCAGGCGAACGCGGAGAGGGTCGCCTCGCCGAGCGTCCCGGCCCCGCGCATCCCGGCGGCGATGACGAGGCCGCCGACGGCGAACGCGAACAGGGGGAGCAGTGCGAGGGCGGCGGAGGCGATGGCGTAGACGACCGCCCAGCCGGCGGGCTGCGGTGGACGGGCCGCCGGCCAGTCGCTCGCGCGTACCTTGCCGACGCGCACCGCGGGGGAGCCTGCCCAGCTCTTGCCCGAGCGGACCCTGCCGAAGACCGCTGACCCCGGGGCGACTTCGGCGCCCTGCCCGATCTTGGTGCCGGGGGCGAGGGTGCTTCGGGCGCCGACGGTCGCCCCTGCGCCGATGCGGATGCCGCCGATGCGCACGAGGTTGCCGTCGATCCAGTAGCCGGTGAGGTCGACTTCCGGCTCGATGGCTGCGCCGTCTCCGAGCTGCAGCATGCCGGTGACGGGCGGCAGCGAGTGCAGGTCGACGTTGTTGCCGACCTTGGCGCCGAGGGCGCGAGCGTAGTAGACGACCCACGGAGCGCCTGCGAGGCCGACGGCGTCGATCTGCGTGGCCACCTGCTCGGCGAGCCACAGGCGCATGTGCGTCGCGCCACCGCGTCGGTAGTCGCCGGGTCTGAGCCGGAAGAGAAGGATGCGCGCAGCGGCGACCGAGATCGCCATCTTCCCGAACGGGGTCACGAAGACGATCAGCAGGACGACGATGAGCCAGAGCGGCGCATCCGGCAGCACCTCGAAGCCGGGGAGGAGCTGCAGGAGCGCGCTCGCCGCGAGCAGGTAGGTGACCCAGCGCGCGCCGGCCAGGATGTGCAGGGGCAGACCAGCGACGATCTGCAGGATGCGCGCCGAGAGCGGCGTGGGGCCGGGCGTGCTGAACGAGGCGATGACGTCGTCCTCGTCGTCGAGCGCTTCGCTGATGGACTCGGTCATGGCACCGAGGCGGGGGTGGTCGTAGACGTCGGCGACCGTGAACTCGGGCACGCGCGAGCGCACTCGGGTGACGAGCTGGGCGGCCGAGAGGGATCCGCCGCCGAGGTCGAAGAAGTCGGCGTCTTCGCTGCCGACGGGCAATCCGAGCACGGCCTGCCATTGCTCGGCGAGCCAGGCGACGTGCCCGTCGAGGTCGCCGGAGACGTCATCGGCGCCTGGCAGCGGCCAGGGCAGGGCGTTCTTGTCGACCTTGCCGGAGGTGCGGGTCGGGAGGGAGTCGACCTCCGCGAGGAGCGGGACGAGGGCCTTCGGGAGCTGCTCGCTGAGTTCTGCGCGCGCGAGCTGCCGTTCGTAGCCCGCGCCGGTGACGATGTAGCCGACGAGGATCGAGACGCCGGCGGAGGTCGTGCGGACGGCGACGGCCGAGCCGGTGACTCCGGTGACGGCCTGGAGGGCTGCCTCCACCTCGCCGAGCTCGATGCGTCGGCCGCCGATCTTGACCTGGTCGTCGGCACGCCCGAGGAACACGAGGCCGGCTTCCTCGAACTTGACGAGGTCACCCGAGCGGTACGCGCGATCCCAGCCGAGGCTCTCCATCGGGGCGTATTTCTCGGCGTCCTTGGCTGGGTCGAGGTAGCGGGCGAGCCCGACGCCGCCGATGATCAGCTCGCCGGATTCGCCTTCCGCGACGCGCTTGCCGTCAGTGTCGACGACGGCGAGCTCCCAGCCATCGAGCGGCAGGCCGATGCGGATGGGGGCGCTGCCGTCGAGGAGGGCGGCGCAGGCGACGACGGTGGCCTCGGTTGGTCCGTAGGTGTTCCAGACCTCGCGGCCTTCGCCGACGAGGCGCTGCGTGAGCTCCAGCGGGCAGGCTTCACCGCCGAAGATGAGCAGTCTGACCTGCTCGATCGTCTCGCTGGGCCAGAGCGCCGCGAGGGTCGGCACGGTGGAGACGACCGAGATCTGGTGCCTGAGGAGCCAGGGGCCGAGGTCCTCGCCGGATCGCACGAGTGATCGCGGGGCCGGCACGAGGCAGGCGCCGTAGCGCCAGGCGAGCCACATCTCCTCGCAGGACGCGTCGAAGGCGACGGAGAGGCCGGCGAGTACGCGGTCGCCCGGCCCGATGGGGTCGTGCTGCAGGAACAGTTTCGCCTCGGCGTCGACGAACGCGGCGGCGGAGCGGTGGGAGACCGCGACGCCCTTGGGCACACCGGTCGAGCCCGAGGTGAAGATGACCCAGGTGTCGTCGTCGAGGTGGGGGCCCTCGAGGTCGGCGAGGCTCGTGCTCTCCGGATGCGGTGCGCCTTCGTCGAACAGGGGAACGGCTGGGTGAGGGCTCGCTTCGCCGTCGGCTGCCAGCACGAACTCCCCGTCGCCCTGGATGGTGCCTCGCACCTTGGCCTCGCCGAACACGAGCACGGCGCGCTCGTCGGGGTCATCGACGTCGACGGGCACATACGCGGCACCGGCTGCGATGACGGAGAGGATCGCGATGTACAGCTCTCGGGTGCCCGAGACGAGGCGCACACCCACCTTGTCTCCTCGCCGCACTCCCGCATCCTGTAGCCGCTTCGCGGTCTGCGCGACGTAGGCGCTCAGGTCCTGGTAGCTGAGCGGGGCGTCGCCATCGTCGATCGCGATGGCGTCGGGATGCGCGGTGGCCGTGGCCGTGAGCACGTCGATGAGCGTGCGGGGCGTGGGCGCTGCCGCGGATCGGTCCAGGGGGGATTGCACGGAGCAACGCTACCGGGCCAAGGTAACGCGGTGGTTGCCGACGGGGCGCGTGTGGTTCAGGGGTGAATTCGTGTCCGGAACATCGTGCTCCATTGTCGAACCTGAAAATCTCCCGTAAGGCAACCCTTGCCTTACTTAGCGTTACCTAACCGGTTCCACCGGGTGGCGCCCAAGCGTAGGGCTTTCGGTACACGGCACTCGCCGCGCATCTGCGCGCGTGTCGGGGGGCCGTGACTTCTACTCAGGAGAACTCATGACAGCAGTGCAAGAACGGACGGCTGGTCGGTCGTCTGTGCTGGCTCGCGGTGGCGCGACACTCGCCGCGGCAGGCCTCATCGCGGCAGGCCTCGGCCTCGGCGCGGCACCAGCGTCAGCCGCAGAAGGCGACGCAACCGTCGAGAACGTCTCGTTCTCGTGGCAGCTCAACGACGAGACCGGCGGCGGCGCCTACTTCGGCGGCTGCAACTTCCTCGTCGCCGGTACGGCAGGCGACACGGGATCCTCCCGTCTCTGGACCGAAGCCGACGGCTTCTACAGGGCTGCGGAGGGCAACGTGACCATCACGAAGCCGAACGCAGCCGGCGAGCAGATCGCCCCCACCTGGGGCACCAAGTGCCAGAACGCGGCAGGCGCGGCCGTCTCCCCATCACCCGCTTCGACGACCAACAACCGAGTCAACTTCGCGGCTGGCGCTGGAACCGTCAACCCCGCAACCGACACCGGCACCATCTCGTGGGACGGTGACTTCACGATCGTCTTCTACGGCGGCCTGACGTACTGGACGGTCTCCGACCCAGTGCTCGACGTCGTGAACGGAGTCGGAACGCTCACGGGCACCGCCTCCGGATACGGCACGTCGATGGAGGACATGTCGCAGTGGGTCCCGATCGCACCAGAGACGATCGACCTCGCGACGTTCGACGGCGTCGACGTCACCGCGACGGGCATCGAGGTCTCGACGCCCGACTACCTGGGCGTCGAGGTCACCACGGCCGGATCGCCGCAGAACACCACGGCCGCGACGTGGGGCTCCTTCCCGCAGTCGCTCGTCGACTTCAACGCCAAGACGGGCCAGTCGTCGTACTGGTACTCCTCTGGTGGCGCGGCTGACCCGAAGAAGGTCGCGAAGGGCTTCTCCGCGAGCTACGCGGAGATCGCAGCACCCGAGGTTCCCGGCACGCCGGACGGCAACGTGGAGGTTGTCATCCCCGAAGCCGCAGTGACGCCGGTCGACCCCGAGACGGGTTCCTTCTCGTGGGCCTGGGCTGACCAGAACGGCGCCGACCTCGGCACCGCGGTCCAGACCGGTGACACCTTCGTCGCCAACGGCTCGATCAGCGACGTCGCGGTCACGGACACGCGTGCCGGCGGCACCGCGTCCTACGGCTGGACGGTCTCCGGCCAGTCGAGCGACTTCAGCAACGGCACCGACTCGATCTCGGCTGCGAACCTCGGCTGGGCTCCTGAGCTCATCGCGGGCAACGCCGCGAACGTGACCGCTGGCTCGGCGGCTACGGGCCTCAACACGGCGCAGCTCCTCGCGACGTCGAACGCCGCCGCGAGCGCAACGCTCGGTGCGGACCTCACGCTGACGGTCCCCACCACAACGCAGCAGGGCGCGTACTCCGCCACGCTCACCATCTCGGCCATCTCCTAGGTGCCGAGGAGTGCGCGGGAGCCCACCAGGCTCCCGCGCACTCGCACCCCGCTGCACGGGCATCGGCCCTCGCAGCACTCCGCTCCTCCGCATCGCTCGCTCGCTCCGCCGCGGCCCCGCCGCGAGGGCCCCACGTAAGGGACCACATGGCTCTCCCCATCCGTCTCCGCACTCGCGCCACAGCATCCGTCGTTCTCACGACCTCGCTGCTGGCGCTGCTGTCGTTCCTCGCGCCGACCGCGGCGCGGGCCGACACGACGCAGCCGCCCGCATGGAGCATCGACACGGTCGACGGCGACCGAGGCTCTGGGCGACCCAACTTCACCTACGACGTCAACCCGGGCGACGTCATCGCAGACTCCATGACCGTGACCAACACCGGGCCAGGCGCGCTCGAGCTCACGATCTACGCGGCCGACGCGTTCACGACCGCGACGGGCGCCGTCGACATCCTCGAGAACGGGGAGCCGTCGGTGGATGCGGGCACCTGGGTCGCCCCCGGTACAGGCTCGGTCTCCCTCGAGCCGGGGGCGAGCATCGACGTGCCGTTCACCCTCACGGTGCCGGCGGATGCGACGCCAGGCGACCACTCCGCCGCGATCGTCGCCTCACTCCTCCCCGGCGACTCCACCGACCAGGTCAAGGTCGAGCGGCGCCTCGGGCTGCGCATCGACATGCGCGTGAGCGGAGAGCTCGCGCCAACCGCCGAGATCCGCAGCCTCGCGACCGACTGGGGTGCCGCTGGCGTCAACCCCTTCGGCGGCGGCACCACCACCGTCAGCTACGAGCTCGTGAACACCGGCAACGTGCGGCTCTCGTCGCTCGAGGATCTGCGCCTGAGCGGCATCGGCGGGGCCGCCGGAGTCGCGATGACCGGCGGCGAGATCCCCGAGCTGCTCCCCGGATCGGCGGTCACGATCACGCGCGAGATCACGACGGGCGCCATCGGTCCGCTCACCGGTGCCCTCACCGTGTACCTGCAGCCCGTCGGAGCCTTCACGGACGTGCCCGTCGCCGTCACGGCCGACCTCTCGGCGTTCGCTCTGCCCTGGTCGCTCGTGATCCTCGTCGTCCTGCTGCTGCTCGCCGCGGCTGGCATCATCTTCTGGTTCTGGCGTCGCCGTCGGCTCGATCTCCTCATGGCCGGCTACGGCTCCGAGGCGGCGCCGGGGGCAGAGCGGCTCGCTCCTCCCCGGGCTGGGGGTCCAGCGGGAGGCGCGGCGCTCGCGGTCATCGCCGGGATCGCCCTCGCCCTGGCCACCGGCCTCTGGAGCCCGACGCCCGCCGTCGCGGAGCCGGCTCCCACCGCCCCGTCGGGCATCGTCGAGGTGACCATCCCGGCGCCGACGGTCGCGCCCACCTCGACGAGCACACCGACCGGCACGCCGACGAGCGCACCGACGAGCGCCGCAGTGCCGACGACCGTTCCGGCGACCGTTCCGGCGGGCGGAGGCGCGGGGCTCGCGAGCACCGGCACCGAGACGCTCGCCCTCGCCCTCGGCATCGGCGCCCTCGCGCTGACCGCCGGCATCATCCTGCTGCTCCGCCGCAGGGGGCGCGCCGGCTGAGCCGAGCAGAGCGCGCATCCACGCGCATCCACGAACTGATCACACACGACCGAGGAACCCATGCCACTGCCACGCACGCTCCGCCGCTTCCGCCGCTCGACGATCCGTCGCACCGGCTGGGCAGCGCTCGCCGTCGTCGTCGTCTCGGTGCTCTGGGTCAACGGGTTCCACAACATCGGCACCGCAAACGGCGCAGGCAACGAGCAGTGCGTCTCGCAGCCCGTGCAGGCCGACCCCGTGGCCCCCGTGCTCCCGCAGGTCACCTCCGCGGAGCTGCCGGAGCCGCGCAGCATCACCGGCCCGACCACCGCCTACACGCAGACCGCGGCGATCAACCCCGTCACCGACGCGGCCACCGCCGTGCAGCAGCTGCCGACGACGTTCACGAGCTCCGACGGCGCCGCGACGACTGTGACCGACACGACGCGCATCCTCGCCATCAACCAGAACGGCGGCCTCGCCGCAGCCGTCATCGGCCTCGGCTTCGGCTGCAACCTCATCGGGCGCGACACCGCCACCGACATCACGAAGCTCATGCCCGGCAACCAGCAACTGCCGCTCGTCACGCAGAACGGGCACGAGCTCAACGCCGAGTCGATCCTGCAGCTCGCCCCGACCGTGGTCGTGACCGACGCCTCCATCGGGCCGTACGACGTGCAGCTGCAGCTGCGGCAGGCGGGCATCCCCGTCGTCATGGTGCCCATCGCCTACGAGGACGGCGTCGACGGCGTGGCCCCCCAGATCCAGTTCGTGGCGAATGCCCTCGGCGTGCCGGCGCTGGGGGAGAAGCTCTCCGAACGCACCCAGGCCGAGATCGGCACGACCATCCAACAGCTCGGCACGATGGCGCCCACCGACCCGGACAAGAAGCCTCGAGTAGTGTTCCTCTACCTGCGCGGCAGCGTCTACTACTGGTTCGGCGCAGGGTCGGGCGCCGACTCGATCATCCAGAGCATCGGGGCGCGCGACGTCGCGACCGAGGTCGGCTTCGCCGGAATGTCGCCGACGAACGCGGAAGCGCTCGTGCGTGCCGCCCCCGACGTGATCATCGTCATGACCCTCGGCCTCGCCTCCGTCGGCGGCATCGACGAGGCCGTCCAGCTGCCCGGCATCGGGCAGACCCCAGCAGGAGCCAACAAGCGCATCGTCGATATGAGCGATTACGAGGTCATGAGCTTCGGCCCCCGCACCGCCTCCGTCCTCGCGGCACTCGGCACCGCGATCTACGCGCCAGACCTCGCCTACGTGCCAGAAGCGGACCCCGCCGCCAGCACCGGAACGGGCGAATGATGAGAGATGCACACGTGAGCACGGCAACACCGCCAGACACCAGCCCACCGGCCGCACCCCAGCAGCCCCAGCGCCGCCGCCTCCTCGACGGGGCACAGGAGCGGGCACGGCGACGCCCCGATCCGGTCGCCGAGCCGAAGGATGCGCCGCCCCGCACCAAGAAGGCGCGAGCGTCGCTGCTCGCAGCCGTGCTCACGATCCTCCTCATCGCGGGCTGCCTCGTGTCGGCGATGATCGGCCAGCTCTACATCCCGCCGCTCGAGGTGCTCGGCTTCCTCCTCGACCAGGTCGGCATCGACGCCCTGCCGGGCCCGAGCCACGAGTTCGGGGCTGCCGCGCTCGCGGAGGTGCGCTTCCCGCGACTCGTGCTCACCGTGCTCGTCGGCGCTGCGCTCGCCGTCGCCGGCGCGCTCATGCAGGGCATCTTCGGCAACCCGCTCGCCGAGCCAGGCTCGGTCGGGGTCTCGGCCGGCGCAGCAGTCGGTGCGAGCTTCTCGATCCTCTTCAGCCTCACGTTCCTCGGGCCCTTCACGACGCCGACGTTCGCGTTCGTCGCCGGCCTCATCACGACGTTCGTCGTGTACTCGCTGTCCCGCTCAGGCCGGCGCACCGACGTCATCACACTCATCCTCACGGGTGTCGCCGTCAACGCCGTCTGCGGTGCCCTCATCGCGTTCATCACCTTCAGCGCTCCCACGCAGGCGCGCGAGCAGATCGTGTTCTGGCAGATGGGCAGCATGAACGGCTCGCGCTGGGAGCAGGTCTGGCTCGTCGCGCCGCTCATCATCGTCGGGTGCATCCTCGCCATCGGCATCGGCCGCCAGCTCGACCTGCTGTCGCTCGGCGAGAAAGCGGCCCGCCACGTCGGCGTCAACGTCGAGCGCGTGCGGCTGCTGGTCATGATCTACGTCGCCCTCCTCGTCTCGGCCGCCGTCGCCTTCGCCGGCATCATCGCCTTCGTCGGGCTCGTCGTGCCGCACATCATCCGCATGATCATCGGCCCGTCCCACCGGGCGCTGCTGCTCTGCTCAGTGCTCGGCGGCGCTCTGCTGCTCACGATCGCCGACCTCGGCGCGAGGACCCTCGTCGAATACGCGGACCTCCCCATCGGCATGCTCACCTCGCTCATCGGCGGGCCGTTCTTCTTCTACCTCATCAGGCGCAGCCGGGCCAAGGGCGGTGCGTGGTCGTGATCGGATCCATCCTCAGGAACCCCATCCGCAAGCCGCGCGCCACGGCGCCAGGAGACGTGGTGCTCTCCGTGCGCGACGTGAGCGTCGACTTCGGCGAGCGCACCGTGCTCGAGGGACTCGACCTCGACATCCGCGCCGGTGAGGTGCTCGCCCTCGTCGGCCCGAACGGCGCCGGCAAGTCGACGCTCATCAACGTGATCACGGCCGACGTGGACGCGCGCAGCGGCACCGTCGAGATCGACGGCCTGCCCAGCTACGCCTGGACCAACACCGAGCTCGCCATGCGCCGCGCGGTGCTCCTGCAGCAGGTCGACATCGCCTTCCCGTTCTCGGTCGAGGAGGTCGTCGACATGGGCCGCGCGCCCTGGCAGCAGGTCAGCGAGCGCGACCGCGACGACCTCATCACGGCGGGCGCGATGCGGCGCACCGACATCGACCGCTTCGCAGACCGCCACTACCCGTCACTGTCCGGCGGCGAACGGGCGAGGGCCGCGCTCGCGCGAGTGCTCGCCCAGACCGCCTCGGTCATGCTCCTCGACGAGCCGACCGCCGCCATGGACATCAAGCATCAGGAGATGGTGCTCGACCTCGTTCGCAGCTACGCGAGCACCGGATGCGCCGTCGTCATCATCGTGCACAACCTCGACCTCGCCGCCGCCTACGCCGACCGCATCGCGCTCCTCAGCCGCGGCCGCATCGTCGCCGACGGGCCGCCCGCCGACGTGCTCACGGCTGAGCTCATCTCGCAGGTGTACGAGCATCCCGTGCACATCCTCGAAGACCCCTTCACCGGGTCGCCGATCGTCGTCCCCAAGCGCGCCCCCTCCCGACC